>JAFGXZ010000266.1 GCA_016936335.1 Fidelibacterota bacterium | reverse complement strand
GAGTCGGGCCTTGCTTTTACCAAAACCAAAAATTCCTTTATTGTTTTGTCCTTGCATGCGGCGCATAAAAAAGATCCAAATTCCAATAAAGAGTAACCAGGGTAAAATCTGGAATAAATAGGCTGTCCATTCAACAGTCTGTTCCTGAAAATTATAGCGAAGGTTATATTGTTCCCAATCTGCAAGCATATATTGATCGTAATTAGGAGGAAGAACA
The DNA here is from genome assembly GCA_016936335.1 of Fidelibacterota bacterium. Lineage (GTDB taxonomy): Bacteria > Fidelibacterota > UBA2242 > UBA2242 > UBA2242 > B118-G9. Next base: position 5,026 of record JAFGXZ010000266.1, on the reverse strand, counting down.
AAGTTAAATTTCTTTACATCGGTCGGTCTTCCCTGAACGATCAGGGTGGTTTGTTCTTTTAATGTTCCATGAAATTGCCGCTCAATTATTGTGGCTTCACTGATCTGGCCGCTGGTCAGAAGATCCTTGTATTGTTGAAATTCAATTGTGATCTCTTCCTTGGTCCCGGTTCCTAATATCTGGATGAGAAAAATTGAACTGATAATGATGATAATCCACATTAAAGACGTTTTAGATGCCTTTTTCCATTTAAATTCGTTGTCCTGATTGTTCTTTTTCTTTCCGGGTTGCTGATTACCTTTGGATTGTCTGGGATTGTCTTTCGGATTTTTCTTTGGTTCGTTCGAGTGTAGCATAGGTTTATTATTTTCCATTAATGACCTTCTTGATTTAAATAGTAAATTGATTTCAGGTTTCGCATTTTCTGGGCGAGATCAAGACCATATCCGACGACAAATTTATCGGGGATCGTAAATCCGATATAATCAATCTCAAAATCCAGCTTGGTGTAGTCTTTCATCAAAAGTGCGGCAAATTTTACCGATTGCGCCTGACTATCCTGAAGACGCCGTCGAAGGAAATCAATCGACAGTCCGGAATCAATTATATCTTCGATTACAATCACATCACGCCCGGTTATATCACAACTTATATCCTTCAGCAAGCGTACAGTTCCGCTGGTCCGGGTTTCGTTGGCATAACTGGAGATTTTAATGAAGTCGACTTCCGCCGGAACATCCATTTCCCGGATTAAGTCGGCAAAAAAGACAAAACAACCGTTTAGCACTCCGATCATAATTGGTGTTTTACCTTTATAATCTTCGGATATCTCAGCAGCCATTTCCTCTATTCGCTGGCGAATCTGCTCGGAACTAATCAACTCATTTAATTTCAATCCGCTATATTTCCCGTAATTACTATCCAGAAGGAGTGTCTTTGTCATAAAGTTGTTTCCTTATAAACTAATTTTAATACGCGTGTTGTTGTTGTGTCAATTTTATACAGATCTGATAATTTATGCCCACATACCCAGACAATGGATTTACCACAAAGGAGTATTGGAATATGTGATTTTTTATGAAGTACAACTTTTTGATCAATGAATATATCACTGATTTTTTTTGAATGGGAAGAGCCCAGGGGAACAATCCGGTCGGCCTTTTGCCAGGGACGCAGAAAAAGCGGTGAATAAGTGAGCTTGTCATCGTCTACATATTCGATGTTTTTGTTTTCACTGTCAGCAATGTATTCCCCAATACTCACTAGTTCGGTCCTGAAATTAAAAAAGGTATTGGCGTAAGACTGGCCGGGAGTAATATCGAACCCATTCCAATTCGGGGAATCGTTTTTTCGTAGTATTAACTCGCTCCGATTTAAAGAAGCTGTGATATTGTTAGAAAGTCTTAGAAAATTGCCGGTTTGTCCGCTGCGCATTAGGCTGGAAATTCTAGCTGTTAGATTAAAATCCAAGGTTGCCGGATCTGAATGAAGAAAGCTGATACTCTCCCGAATGACTTCAAATATGACGGAATTAAATAATTTTTTCAAATGTGAAATATCCAGTGCAATTTCCGTCGATGTCTGTCGTAACAGACATTTTTTCAAAGCCTTTTTCACGGATATTTGGTTCAATTTTTCCAGATCAGAAAATATTTCCGAGAGATGAAGAATCGAACGCTCAACGGAGGGATTGATCTTTGATTTAATTGACGGAATCAAAGTCTGGCGTATAAAATTTCGTGGAATAGTCGTATCGATGTTTGTATGATCTTCCCGATAAGGAATATTATTTTCTATGGCATAGGCGTAAATATCTGTTTTCCGGGCGAATAAAAGCGGACGGATAATATTGTTGCGCTTGACCCGGATACCCTGAAGGCCATTAATGCCGGTTCCTTTGAAGATACGGTATAAAACAGTTTCGACCTGATCATCGGCAGTGTGGGCGGTGGCAATGAGTGAATTCGTGTGTCTACCACCAATTTCTCTGAAAAATTGATAGCGTGCCTCGCGTCCGGCCATTTCCATAGATATACGCTGTTTTCTTGCCATCTCTTTTATATTGACTGTCTTTGAGACAAATTCACAATCGTTTTCCTGACAAAAATTTTGAACGGTGACTTCATCCAGATCAGCAGCCTGGCCTCTTAATTGATGGTTCAAATGAGCTGTGATGAGATTAATTTCGGTTTCTTTTCTATATTCTAATAAACATTTCAACATCACCATCGAATCGACACCGCCCGAGACACCTGCAATCACCGTGCTATTCTTTTTAATGAGCCTATTTTGCGCCAAAAAAGCAGAGAAATATTCAAAGAATGAAGACATTCTACATTAAATCTTTCAGGAATGGGTTGCTGTTGAGTTCGGCGCCAATCGTGGTAGTTTTACCGTGTCCGGGATAGACGTTTGTATCTTCGGGTAATTGTTTTAAGCGAGCCAGACTCTCATTTAATTGTTGAAAAGAACCACCGGGGAAATCAGTTCGACCGACCGATCCTTTAAATAATGTATCACCTGAAAACAGGTGTTTTCCCTTTAGAAAACAGATGCTCCCGGGAGTGTGTCCCGGTGTGTGGAGGACCTGAAGATGATGACTATTGATTTCCAAAACTTGGCCATCGTGCAAAAAAGTTGTGATATCCGGTAGCTGTAAATTCATTATGCCAATAAATTGGGCCATCTGTTTCGCAGAATTAAAAATATCCAATTCTTTTTCATGAAGGCCAAAGGGTAAATCAAAGCGTTTCTGTAATTCTGCTGCGGCACCGAGATGATCAGGGTGAGCATGAGTGTTTAATATAAAAACAGGAAGCAAATCTAACTCTTCTAATCTGTGGATAATGGTCGATGCATTATCACCGGGATCAAAGACAATCGCATGTTTGGTTTTTGTATCCCCTAAAATCCAGGTGTTTTCAGCCGACGATCCGGTTCCAACCAATTCAATAATCATGAATGCTTCCTTAATTAAATTTCGTCAAATATCAGGTCATTTAATTCAAGTAGTTTTTCCTTATAACTACGCGGAAAGAAAAACCAGATCGTGGCGGCAACGGAACTTAGAATTGAATTGCCATCCTGCAAAGAATAGCAGAATCCGGTTAATTCCTTACCATTTTTAAGGTTCAATGAGGGAACTGATACGACTGATTGATTCAATACTCTGCCGAGATAACCCATATCCCGTGAGAATGCGGCAACCTGGCTTGATAGTGCTTTATTTGTCAGGGCAATTAACGGATTTGCCTGGAAACTGTTAATGATTGCCTGAAGAGTGGTTTCAGTTTTAAGTCGAATATCAAAATGAATAATGTGCAGATATTGGGAATTCACTTTCAATGCCGATGAAAACAGGTCTAATTCCAGGCCAATAGATTTAAATAGTAAAGCGGCATCAAGTGCCTGATAGGTGCCGTACAATTCGTCTTGATGAACACCGATTTTTGGAGATGGTATAAAACCGTCAATTTCACTGATATCATTTGCCCGGCGAATGCAGACGAATCGCCCTGATTCTAAATTGGAATGATTTTCATGTATGCCGACTGTTTTTACGATACTGGCAATGTTATGAGCGTTGCAGGATACAATCCGAAGATAGTTGTCCTCTCCATGGACAAGTGCCGAATCATTGATGCCATAGGCATAGTCTTTTCCAAAACCGGGCTCCCTGGATTGGGCGATAAACAGTTTGTCTCTTTCGTATTTATAATAGATCAGGGATTTATTTTTGGCGGCCTGCCCCGGTTTGGAGCAATCAATGATGACACCCGCTCGCTGAATTGCTTCGTCGGCACTGTAATCTATTTTACACCCGGCGCTGGCAAATTCGTCTGCAAATTCTATAGGAACACACAACTTTGCACCGTGGGAAACCAATCCTCTGATCATGGCGATGTTCCGAATTTCGGACAAGTCAGGTTGGAAACTGATCTCATCAATTCCCAGTGATTTTCGTCGGCTGGAAAGAATCCCGATTAATGGAGTTCCCACTGTTCCGGCGCCAATTATGTGGATAATATTGCGAGGCATATTACATATTCGTGCTTATAAATGAAAAATCATAAAAATCGTCGTAAGTTAATAACAATTTGGGTTTTATAAAATCTATTGTTGATGAAAAGGGCCGTTGACCTAAATCAACAACCCGTTTTGGTTTTTTTAATGGGATAATCGATTATCTATTTTAAATAAAGTATCTTAATTCTTGAGCATTCATTTGTTGTTTTTAGCAAGGCAAAATAGATTCCGTTTGAGACCGGGATTCCTGATTTATTAAAACCATCCCAAACTATGGAATAATTTCCGGCCGCTTTACTTGAATTATCCCAATTAATTATATGTCGACCTGTTGAGTTGTAAATTGATAATGTAACCGGTCCTGATTCCGGGATTTGATATGTAAAATTTGTAGATCCGTTGAAGGGATTTGGGTAATTTTGAAACAGATTAAAATCGGATAATGTTTTGTTATTATTGACTATAACTGAATTGGATTCAAGAAAAGCAAAGGAACCGGGAATTGCACCAACCTGAAAATTCTTAATTTCATTTCCATTGGAATCTACAATAACCACGTTGTCTGGAGCGGTATAATCGCTAAGTCCAAAGTAAATCAAGCTGTTGTAAGATGCCATTGAGTAAATAGTACTATAATTTCCAATTTGATCATCCGGATTCATAGTTAGCGAATCAGATAGTGAACAAATACCCATATTATAAACACGATAGACTTTATTATTTAACACGGTAATATCTCTGCCGAATAAAAAAGTGATACCAAAATCTTTCGTTGTTACTTCATTTGTGAATAAATCAATTTTTGAATTTCCAGCGTAGGTATTCCAAGCATCGTCATAATAGGTGCTGCTGACATAGATGGAATTCTGAAAAGCGACTAATTCTTCCGGACCGGTTATTACAGTGAATGTATTATTTACGAAAGGAACACCGGTAGATAAATCAAACTCAAGAACTTTATCTGAAGACGACCAATCCGGGTTCATGGTGATTGATGAAT
>JAFGXZ010000265.1 GCA_016936335.1 Fidelibacterota bacterium | reverse complement strand
GGTATGAATGGGGGCGCAATCAAAGGTGACTTTCGCGAAGCCAACGCCGAAGCCCTGCGCCAGGAAATCCGCATAGCCCGTTCCAAAACCAACGGTCTTATCGGCGTCAATGTCATGATCGCTCTGACCGACGCTGAGCGTCTGCTGGAAGTTTCCATCGAAGAAGAGGTGGATGTAGCCATTATGGGTGCCGGCTTGCCGTTAAAACTGCCCGCTTCCGTCATCGAAAAAGGATTGAACAACATTCATACCCAATTCATCCCCATCGTCTCATCCGGCCGGGCGGCGGAATTGATCTTCAGTCACTGGGCAAAAAAATATTCAGCGGTTCCATCGGCTGTCATTGTCGAAGGCCCATTGGCAGGTGGTCATCTCGGATTCAAAGCCGCCGAATTATCCCTGGCTTCAAACCGGCTCGAAAACCTGATTACTGATGTAATTAAGACGGTCCAGGCTTTTGAAATTCTTTTTCATCATCCGATACCCGTAATTGCCGCCGGTGGCATTTACACGGGGTGTGATATTCACAAATTTCTGCAACTTGGCGCCAGCGGTGTGCAGATGGCGTCACGGTTTGTCACTACTCATGAATGTGACGCGGACATCCGCTTTAAGGAAATGTATTTAAACAGCCGGGAGTCTGATTTACGGATTATCGACAGCCCCGTGGGATTACCCGGACGCGCCATCAACAACCAATTCCTGGAATCCGTAACCGCCGGCGATAAAAAGCCTTTCAAGTGCCCCTGGAAATGCCTGCGAACCTGTAATTTTGAAAAAGTGCCTTACTGCATAGCTAATGCGCTGATATCCGCTCGTCGCGGGAAATTCAACTACGGTTTTGCCTTTGCCGGGGCGAATGCCTGGCGCGCCGACCAAATTATTTCCGTGCATGAATTAATGGACACGATTAAAAAAGAATACCGGCGCGAATCACGAACCATGAGGCTGGATAACGCAAAGTCTCCCTCCGGTTTCGCATTCGATTATATATAAATACGGCTTTACTGCCTGTTTAGAATTTCGGATACTTTTTCGGAGTAATTCCGACCGATCGGAAACTGGCGTTTGCCGATTTCGATCATTGTAGCGTCAAAGGATTCGATTTTATCAAGTGCAACAATCGTTGAACGATGAATCCGGATGAACCGGTCGCCGGGCAATTCTTTTTCCATATTTCCGATCGTCTGCTTGCTAAGCAATATTTTTGAAGGAGTTGTAAGTTTAATATAATCCCCCTCACTCTCGATATAGAGAATGTCATGCAACCCAATTTTATAAATCTTCCGGTCGGCTTTGATATTAATGTATTCCGGGGCATGATCATAGGTCTGTTGTTCCGGCTGAACCTTATAAATATGCACACTGCTTTTAAGCTTATCAATGGCTTTAAGAAACCGCTCGAAACGGATCGGCTTCAGCAGGTAATCGACAACATCCAGCTCAAATCCCTCAAGCGCGTATTCCCGGTATGCGGTTGTCAAAATTACTTTTGGCGGGTTCTTTATATTCCTTAAAAAGTCAATCCCGCTCAGTTCCGGCATATTAATATCCAGGAACATAACATCGATTTCCGTCTGACTGATTATCTGAAATGCCTCAACTGCGGATGCACAGCTGGCCACAATCTCAAATTCCGGCAGTTTTCCAAGATATTTCTCAATAATCTGACGTGCCAGGGGTTCATCATCAACAACCATACAGCGAATTGACCTCATGTTTCGTCTCCGGGTTTGGCTTCCAGTTCCAGCATAAGATTCACTGAATACTGATCTTCGGTCTGTTGAATCACCAGCGAGTGGCGCTGAGGATATAGCAGATCCAGCCGCTTTTGCACATTCTGCAATCCCAGTTCTGTTCCATCATTGATACCTGGTTTCCCGGCAATACTGTTCGTAATCACGGCATTTAAATGATTGGACTGAACAGATATAGTAATATCGATTACTAATTCTCCCTGTTGACTGGCCTTTCCATGCTTAAAACTGTTTTCGATAAAGGGCAGTAATAAGAGCGGCGCCACCTGTTTTCCGGCAGGATTGCCCTCAATATTGAATGACAGTTTCAGATGTTCATCATATCTCAGTGATTCAATCGCAATATAATTGTGCAGCATTTCGATTTCACGCTCCAGTGCTACTTGCGGCCGGTTACATTCATAGAGCATATAATCCAGCAGTTCAGAAAGTTTCAGAATCACTTCCGGAGTTTTATCGGACTTTTCCAAGGCCAGAGCGTATAAATTATTCAACGTATTAAACAGAAAATGCGGATGAATCTGGGATTTCAGGAGTTGCAATTCCGATGCAATCATTTCCCTGGATAATATCAAGTTCCGTTGTTGGGCTGCATACCAGTGTTTCAATAATTTTATCGCCGTTGCCGACAGAATAACCAGATAAATTCCAACCATTAAAAACCCAATATCAATCCGGATCGGATTCAAGCCGGCGGTTCGAATCCCAAACGGGTGTACCGGTAGGACAAAAACAAACATAATGATCAGTAATTCCAGCATTGTCGAAATCAATGACATATAGATGAAATGAACTGCAAAGGTCCGGTATTTCTTTTGAAACAGAAAATCCGGCAGAATTTTATAGATCGTATAATATGTGGCGCCCATGTAGATCGGCAACGTACATATTAATAGTACGAACGCCTGGGAATAGGCACCTCTGCTGCCAAAACCGTAAAGAAATGTGTATGCAGCGATAATGAAAACCCAAAACAGACAATGCAGCGATATTCGGTAAATATTTTTCTGAAGTTTTTGATCCCGGTGATTTTTCATGCAAAATAATATAGAATATTTTTTGGAAATTTGGTAATAATCGATGAATACCAATTTATTATCGACGTACACTGCGATGTCGTCGATAAACGCCGATCAAACTATATCCATAGATTATTTCAGCCAATGTTCATTAATTCATCGACGAAATAGTTAATTTCATCGATTATTTCTGATCCCGATAATCTGCTTTCGTAGTTTCCTACCGACACGTTTTTTAACAACAAAAAAAGGAGATTTATCATGAAATGGATTATTGAAGGCGGC
>JAFGXZ010000264.1 GCA_016936335.1 Fidelibacterota bacterium | reverse complement strand
TGCCGGAATATAATAAAACCAGCGTCTTGTGGTAAATTTTGAGAAATCCAGCCCCAGAATCCGGTATGCCATTGCATCCCGGTGATGAAAGTCATAAAACAGCCAGCCATCAATTCCTTTTTCCGATATTGCTTTTTGAATTCGATCCAAATCCATGAAAATCCTCTCTTATTTTATTATTGTCGATAATTCTTTAAAACGTGCATGTTGAGACGTCTTGATGAGTTCAAAAAGCGCCATTTCAACACTTCTTAGTTGTACGCCCTCTTTTTCAAGAACCCTGACTGCTAAATCTTTTTCATCCTGTCGTCGGCTGGATACAGCGTCTGTCACCAGGAAAACATTATACCCCTTTTCCACCAGATCAATACAGGTCTGATACACACAGACGTGCGTTTCAATTCCACTTACCAGCACCTGTTTTCGATCATGTTTATCCAGAACCGACATAATATTTTCATCAAAACAGCAGGAAAAAGAGCGTTTTTCAACTGCTTCGATATCGGGAATTAAATTGCGTATTTCCGAAACAGTTGCGCCAAGTCCCCGTGGATATTGCTCCGTCAATACAATCGGGATATCAAGAATTTGCATTCCCCGAATCAATTTGGTCGCCGAAGTCAACAGTTCTATTGCATTATTCATGACGGGTAGAAGTTTCTCCTGTATATCAATAACCAACAGAACCGATTGATTGCAGTCGAGTTTCATGGCCGGGATTCCTGATTCATTTCTGTCGATTCGGAATGGAACATCTCACGCTGGACTTTTCGAAAGTGCAGAAAAAACAGGATGCAGACGATGATAAAAAGAAGCAACAGGTTTATTCTGGCGGAAGGTTTAGGTTTCATCTAATTATTTACAATCGTTGATTGATCTAAGCATTTGTCTAAATATTCACTCTTTTTGACAGAATTTCAATAAAAATAATCGAAATTGTTGGACATTCAGTCTGTATTCTCTAAGTTTCAAACAAAATGAATCATTGGGAGCAATTTATGCATGATGCGGTTAACTTTATTCGAAAATTTCCCCTGACAGCCTGGATATTCATCGGAATTATACTCGGAGTGCTGTCCGGGATGTTTGTAGGAGAATCGATCATTCCCATTGCATCGGTATTCGGAGACCTCTTTTTAAGACTGTTAAAGATGATCATTGTACCCTTGATTGTTACGTCAATTACCTCTGGCGTCCTCGGTATCGGAAATTCTAAAAACCTTGGACGGCTTGGTCTGAAAACATTGGCCTACTATATCGCTTCAAGCCTGATCGCGATTCTGACCGGACTGATTCTGGTCAATTTGATCCGGCCCGGTTTTGGTACCGACATCGCTTTTTCGGGGAATGTAAATGCGGCTGATTTGTCCTCCGGTAGTTTGAAAGACCTGCTTTATCGCATCATCCCGGTCAATCCCCTTTCTTCGATGGTAAATAGTGAAATCCTGCCGATCATTTTCTTTTGCATCATCGTGGGAATATTCATTTCTAAACTTAACGATAAGCACCGCCTGCTACTTACCGATATTTTTAATGCCGGCTTTGATGTTATGATGAACATCACCCATTTTATCATTCTTTTTGCTCCGCTGGGTGTTTTCGGGCTCGTGGCAAAGATCACCGCTACGACTGGCGTCGAAATATTCCGATCATTGGGACTTTATTTTATCACTGTGTTGATTGGTCTTTTGTGGCATTATTCCGTGAACCTCCCGTTTCTGGTCATTGTATTAGCAAAGGAAAATCCGGTTCGGCACCTAAAAAACATGGGCGCCGCGTTATTGACTGCTTTTACAACGTCTTCCAGTTCGGCAACCCTGCCCCTGACAATGGAATGCGCCGAGAAAAACGCCGGAATTTCCAATAAAATCTCCAGTTTTGTTCTGCCTCTGGGCGCGACGGTGAATATGGACGGTACCGCCCTCTACGAATGCGTGGCCGCCATGTTTATCGCCCAGGTCTATGGCATCGAACTGAATTTCGCCGCCCAGTTCACCGTTGTTATTACAGCTTTGCTGGCTTCTATCGGCGCAGCCGGTATTCCTATGGCCGGACTGGTCATGATGTCAATTGTCTTGAAAGCCGTTGGACTGCCACTGGAAGGCATCGGCTTGATTTTGGCCGTCGACCGGATTCTCGATATGATCCGGACATCCACCAATGTCTGGAGCGACAGCTGCGGTGCATTGATTATAGCCAAGTCGGAAAAGGAACTGAACACAAATTCAAAATGACGCATTTTCGCGAGCGATCCCTACGCTTCGGGAGAACGTGGCGAACTGTACTAAGCGAAGTAATGCTGTAACACTGGCCAGTATAGATTACTTTACAAAGCTCGTATTGATATATGATAGGAATGCTGATTCAATTTAATTGGAGTCATGTGTTGACATTATTCAAAAAATCGCTTATAATGTCTAAGGGTATTAAAGTCAATTAACATTAGGAGGAGTTATGAAAACATGGGTTCTTATTGCATTAATAGCAGGCGTTATCGCGCTTCTGCTAGGCATTATTACGCAGTTAGCCGGTGGCGCTATCATCATATCCGCCGCTGCCTGGAATGACTTTGCCCAAACCTTGATTCTGCTGGCAATTGGTTTGGGTGTATTGGATTATTTTAATAAAAAATAATCAACAGATTAAAGGTTTTAAGCGGGCAGGTAGTGTAAATTACCTGTCCGTTTACGTTATGGACACCCAGACTTTGCGGGTGCGCGGTCCGTCAAATTCACAAAAATAGATACCCTGCCAGGTTCCCAGCATCAATGTTCCATTCTGAATAATGATTTGCACTGAATTTCCGACCAGCGTGGATTTAATATGGGCGTCGGAGTTTCCTTCGCTGTGCCGGTAATTCTCATGAGCGGGAACCATCTCACTGAGTTTTCGGAGCATATCAGCCGTTACATCGGGGTCGGCATTTTCATTGATGGTAATTGCCGCAGTGGTATGAGGACAGTACACTGTACAAAATCCGGAATTCGTATTACTGTCACGAATCACAGCTCGTATCTGGGCCGATATATCCACAAATTCGTTGCGTTCGTTTGTTTTGATCTTTATTTCCTGCATGCCTTTTCCTGCCTTTCAGGTTTTGCGCTCTTTCTTGCGGGCCGATGGAAACAGGACATTATTGAGAATCAGGCGGTAACCCGGTGAATTCTTATGCAGTTCAAGTTTGGTCGGCGGATCACCTACAAAATGTCGATAATCTTCCGGATCGTGCCCGCCTAAAAATGTGAACGTTCCTTGACCATAGTTGCTGTGTATGTATTTGACCTGTTCCCCGCCTTCGACCTCGCCCATTATGACGACTGATTTCTTGATTTTGTCCCGTTTGAACCCGGTTGTCTGTCCCATGAAACCTTTGATCACACCAACATGATCCTGGGTCAACATAGTCGGCACGGGATCGTATTTGGCAGAAAATTCAAACAGAGTGAAATAATCTGCCTCGGCACCCGGAGACACCGCCTGAAAACTGGGTGGATAGTCAATATCCGAATACTCATAGATCATCGGATCGGTGTAAAGTTGAAATTCCTCGAACGCCAGTGTCTTCCTGAAATCCAGTTTCGCCTGGGAGTTTGGATCGACAGGATCGCCATCAAACACAGATGAGACGATGTCTACGTTCTCGGCGGCGAGCGCAATGTCCAGCGAATCGGTCGCGGAACACATGGCGAACAGGAAACCACCCTGCCCAATAAAGTCTTTGATGCTTCGGGCAACGGCCTTTTTCTCATCCGATACTTTGGCAAAGCCCAGTTGATGAGCCGTTTTTTCGAATTCCCGCTGTTGTTCCTGGTACCAGGTCTGATTCCGGTAGTTCGCGTAAAATTTTCCGTATTGTCCGGTGAAATCTTCATGATGCAAATGAAGCCAGTCGTAGTCCTTCAAACGGCCATCCAGAACTTCCTCATCCCAGACGATATCATAATCGATTTCACCATATGTCAATGCCAATGTCACCGCATCATCCCAGGGCTGTTTATTGGGTGGTGAATAGATGGCAATTTTGGCTGCT
>JAFGXZ010000263.1 GCA_016936335.1 Fidelibacterota bacterium | reverse complement strand
TATGGTGGTGGATTATGTTCGGGTGTTCAAGGAAAAATAAAGGATAAACCGGAGCTCGAACTTATGAAAAAGTCATACCTGCCCTTATTATTTACACTATTTTGTTGGCTAATAAATGGGTACGGCCAAAATTTTGAGCATGGCTTCTCCTTTTATTTGCCGGCCGATGATACGACAACCCAAAAATTTCTACCGCAATTTACCGTCAATCCCATTAAGGCCGATGAATTTGTCACAATCACTGGTGACGGTCATTTCGGAATAAAAGGCCGGCGTGTGCGTTTTTGGGGAGTGAATCTTGCCGCCGATGGTGCATTTCCGGTAAAATCCAAAGCTGGATTCATTGCCGGCCGAATGCGAAAAATGGGCATCAATCTTGTCCGTTTTCATCACATGGACAATCCCTGGAGTAATCAAAGTTTGTTTGAATGGGGGCAGGATACCCGCCACCTCAATCCATTGACACTGGATCGTTTTGAATATTTGATTCAGGCACTGAAATCGAATGGCATATACGCCAATATCAATCTGCATTGTTCCCGGACAGTTACAGTATCTGACGGGATAGTCGATGCTGATTCGTTGCTTGATTTTGGAAAAGGCGTCAATTTATTTGATCCGGATTTAATAACACTCCAAAAAGAATATGCCCGGCAGCTGTTGACGCATGTCAATCCGTATACCGGACTGGCTCTGGTGCATGATCCGGTAATGGCAATGGTCGAAATCGTCAATGAAAATTCATTGTATCGTATGTGGCGGGAAGATGTGCTCAAATCCTTTGACGATGGCGGCAAACTGACCCTTCGCCACTTAAAAATGCTGGACACTCTCTGGTCGGAATTCCTGTTGAATATATATGGAAATACGGCGACATTGCGTTCGGTTTGGAATGCTCAAGTGGATACTTCTCAGTTTATCAATCAAATTGCTGATAGTGGTTTTGAGACCTTGCCCCTGGAGGGTCACTGGGAACTTGAAATGCATAATTCTGCCAATGCGCTGATGACTTTGGTCGGAGATGCCTGGGAAGGCGGGCGCTGTGCCCGTGTAACAGTTCTGCAGCCGAGCGATGAAAGCTGGCATCTGCAATGGAAACAGCCAGACCTGACGATATCCATGGATTCTATATATATTATTACCTTTGTTGCCCGCGCCGATGATAACCGGGAAATTGAATTAGCTGTTCAGAAAAATTCCAGCCCCTGGACCTATTATGCCGGAATGAATTTTATACTGAGTACTGAATGGCAGGAATATCAATTCGTTTTTCAGGCGTCCGGGACCTGTGCTGGCGATACCCGACTATCCTTTAATCTGGGTGGTTTTGCCGGTTCATATTGGTTTGATAACGTGTCGTTTGGCAATAATATTATTAAGGGTATATTAGATTCAGAATCACTGGAAGACCAGTCTGTTCGCCGGATAGGATATAACGAATGTTTGCAGTTTTCCAATCAACGGGTGCGTGATATTTCACAATTTTATATTGAATTGCAGAATCGTTTTTTTGATGAGATGGGCACATTCCTAAAGGATGAACTTGGTGTCCGTGTTCCAATCACCGGTACGAACTGGAATGTTGGTGTCGGGGATTTAGTGACCCAATCCCGGCTGGATTACCTGGATAATCACGCCTATTGGGACCACCCGCAATTCCCGAATACGCCCTGGTCAAGCACAGACTGGAAAATTAATAATACATCCATGCTGACCAGTAAATCCGGCGGAACCATCAGTTCACTATTTGGCGGTATTCCGGTTTTAGGCAAACCCTTTACGGTCAGTGAATACAATCACCCGTTCCCGAACCGTTTTCAAAGTGAAGGTGTACTAATGGCGGCGGCCTACGCCGGTTTTCACGACATTGACGCTTTATTGTTGTTCGATTACAATGGCAGTTCGTCAGATGACTGGGAAACGGATTTTATCAGCAGCTATTTCAGCATTCATCGCAATACAGTGATGATGGCGCTGCTGCCTGCCTGCGCCCGGGCTTTTCGGGAAGGGTATATCCGCCCCGCGGATGAAATGCTGACCATTACCTATAACCCTGACGACATTCTGTTGGCACCTAAAAACGACGGCGGTTCATGGGCTGGTTATTTTCCTGTTTCACAAAAACTGGCTTTGCAACACGCCCTGAGAATTGATAATTTTAATGCGGTGCAGCGGGTACATCCGATTGAGTTCAATCCTGCGTTCCCTTTGTCTACGGACACCGATGAGCTGACTTGGAATTATGATTTATTTACCGTAAACACTCCAAAATTCATTGGACTTACCGGGTGGTTGCATGACTACACAAATTATCCCGTCGGTGACCTGGAGTTACTTGGCGCCGGTAATGTTGCAACATTGACCTGGATATCATTGGAAAACTGTCCTTTGAATATTTCCAGAAAATCCATGATCACGGTGTCGACCCGAATTCAGAATCTGAATATGATCTGGGACGATATCTACACATTTCACAATAACTGGGGCCATGCGCCGACGGAAATTGCACCAGTCATTGTGTATCTTGAATTAAATATCAACGCCGATTCACTTTATGTTTTTCCTCTGGATAGTATTGGTGCCGAAAAGGGTCTTCCGCAGCTTGTTTTTCCCGAGGAAAATGGCCGTTTCAGGATATTGCTGGATCAGACCCGAACACCCACTGTCTGGTTCGGAATCGAAGCATATGGCGATTTGATTCAAGAAAACAGGGTGAAGTCGAATCCGGGACCACAGACATTCGGTTTGCATCGGATTTACCCGAATCCTTTCAACTCCCAAACAGCGATTGAATTTTTATTGCCATCAGAAAAACAGGTCACATTGTCAATTTATGATTTAAAGGGACGGCAAGTTTATTCTGTGCAAAAAAGATTGAATTCCGGCAGTCACCGGCTTATCTGGGAAGGCCGGGATGAGAGTAAAAAGATGGTCGCCTCGGGCGTTTATTTTATCCGGCTTACCTGGGACAACCAGGAATTTACCAAAAAATGTCTGTTTTTGCGATGAAGACATTTTTACGTAACATTTATTTTATCATTCCGGTGTTATTATTGAACTGTAACACTCTTCAGGCTGGTTTTTTTAAAACCCTGGGGTTTGATATTATTGACGGGAACGGAAATAAAATTATTCTGAAAGGTTACGGTCTGGGCGGCTGGCTGGTACCGGAAGGATACATGTTGCATGCGCCCGGTTATGGTTCGCCTTCGTCAATTCACAACAATATTGAAGATTTAATTGGAAAAGATGCCACAGAAGCGTTTTTTAAGGAATACCGCCAAAATTATGTGGCGGAGGAAGACATTGCCTTGATTGCAGAATGGGGCTTTAATTCCATCCGTCTGCCGTTTCACTATGAATTCTTCTCGCCGATAGATTCTCCTGGTGTTTTTATTGAAGACGGTTTTGAAATTATCGACACATTGCTGATCTGGTGCAAGAAATATGGCCTGTATCTCATTCTGGATATGCATTGTGCACCGGGAGGGCAAAATGCCGGCAATATCAGCGACAGTGATGGCGAAGCCCGGCTGTGGACGGAATCGGTCAATCAAGACCGGACAGTCGAAATCTGGAAGCGAATCGCCACCCGATATGCGGAAGAGGAATGGATTATCGGATATGATTTGCTGAATGAACCGGTTCTGCCGGAGGGTTATGGTAATTCGGTTCTGCGGGACTTTTTTATCCGGCTTACGACGGCAATTCGCGAGGTGGATAAAAATCACACTGTCTATATTGAAGGCAATTGGTACGCCACAGATTTTAGTGGACTGGGCCCTCGTTTCGATTCCAATCTGGTATGGGCGTTCCATAAGTACTGGAATGAAACCGACTTGAGTTCTATCCAGCAGTACCGCAATTTACGGACGCAAACCATTACCCCGCTCTGGCTTGGTGAGACCGGTGAAAACTCAAATCCATGGTTTTATGAAACGGTTCAATTGATGGATCAGTACAATATCGGCTGGAACTGGTGGGCGCATAAAAAATTCGAGACAAATACGAGTCCGCTCTCAGCCAACATCAATCCTGGTTATCAACAGATTATTAATTACTGGAATAATCAGGGGAACCGGCCGACACCCGAAACAGCGCAAGCGGCATTAATGGAAATGGCCGCTAACCTCAAACTGGAACGTTGTGTATTCAATCCTGATGTCATCGCCGCATTGACGGACCCAGAGTTTGGCACGGTATCGAAGCCATATAGTGTACATATTATTCCTGGAAGCATTGCTGCGGCAGATTATGATCTTGGCACCTGCGGTGTAGCCTATTACGATACCGAATTTAAGAAAATCCGCTGGGATATCGATCAGCCCTGGAATCAGGGTTATTCTTACCGGAATGATGGTGTGGATATTCAAAAAAGTGAAAATTCCATTGCTTATAACATTGGTTGGATAAACGCTGATGAATGGGTGAATTATACCGTCGAAATCAATTATCCCGGGAATTATAATGTCAGTTTTCGTATTGCGTCTCCGTCTTCTAATGGCCGTTTGCAAATGTATCTCGATGGAGGGATTTTAATTAATTCGCTGGCAATTCCCAGTACCGGTGACTGGCAGAACTGGCAGGACATTCAAGTGGAAAATGTCAGCTTACCACAGGGCAATCATACGATCAAAATCCTATTCACAGCGGGTGAATTCAATTTTCAGAAAATGACCTTTAGTACGATTGATAACGCGTTGGTTGAAGAGCTTGCCCCAACCCTATATCTTGGTAATAATTATCCAAATCCGTTCAATCACCACACTTTGATCCCGATTATTTTAACGACTTCCCGGCAAATCAGTGTTATTATTTTGGATATAAATGGTAACCTTATCAATACATTGACCTCCGGAACAATGAATGCCGGACGGCATTTGCTGGAGTGGAACGGAAGCAATGCCAGCAAGCGACAGGTCAGTACCGGGGTTTATTTTTATAAATTAACAATAGATAAAGAGGCAGAAATCATCCGGCCGATGCTGTTTCTGAAGTAACTCACTGTGCCTGAATCAGGGCACTAAGCAATTGAGGATTCCATTCCCCTACCGAAGCGTCATATGCACCAAATCCTGAGCAAAATTCCCAATATGCCCAGCTGAAATTATACTGCCGGCACAGGCTGACGATATGGCCTGTCCACAACCGTCGGGATTCGATGTCTGCCCGGCCGTACGCGCCGAATTCTCCCAGATATATCGGACGGTTGTGTTCATCGGCCCAGGCTTTGATCTGGTCAAAATGATTTTTCATATTGGTCACCTGGTTCAACGTGGCAGACCAGGTTGTTCCCAGCCAAGCCTCGGTTCCGGCGACCCATTCTGCTCCCTGATGAGTGAAAGTGAACGGCTCGTAATAATGAATGGTCACAATCAGATTATCATCATCAGCCGGTAATTGAAGTTGTTCCAACGCGTTAATACCGCCCCAGCCGGCAGTTCCAATAATGACAGTGCGCTTGGGATTAGTTTCCCGGATGATGTTCAATGCTTCGGGGAAATACTGATTCCAGAGCTCTGATGTAAAATTATCATGCGGTTCGTTCAGAATTTCAAATACAAGAGTTGAAGGATAATCCCGGAAAATGGCGCCTATCTGGTGCCAAAGCGCTAAAAACCGGTCTTTATGCCCGGCAGGATTTTGAAAAATCTCTTCATAATGGTGAATATTAATGACTGTGTATAAATTATTGATAAGTGCAAGGTCAATGATATGTTTTACACGATTCATAAATAGAACATCGACCGTGTATGGAGTGTCTATTGCGGCGTGGGCTGACCATCGTATGGGAATTCGGACGTGATTGAAGCCGGCGTTTTTGATTATCTGAAAATAATCATCCTGAATAGTAACACCCCAGTCGCCCTCTTCAGGTGCTTCCAGAGCATTACCCAGATTAATGCCGGGATACATCTGGCTGTTAATTTCGAAGGGATCCATGTCATTTGTTTCAGGTGTATCTTTTTCATTTGTGGTGTCGGGACAACAAAACATCAGCACGGCTAAGATAGTTAATGGCAGTATTAGTTTGACCATCTGCATTGATTTTCTCCAATTTAAAAAATATAAAATGTCATACGGATATGGCCGGATAATGTATTTATTAAAGAGACTTTGACTACCAAAAAAGAATATAAAAAACCGCCAGAATAGCGCAAATTCCGATAGAGCCGACATTAAAAATTGTGTCGGTATGAAACAGACCTTTCTCGATTTTTATCGCTTTCGGATCATCCGCCCGGGATTCCAGCAAGGTAATGGCAATCACAATTATACTGAGAATGATGAAGACAATGCCCATGCGGTTTAAGAATGGCAACGCGGGTATCAGTGCTTTTATTCCAAGAGATAACGGAATGGTCAGTGCCGCCGCCCAGAGCGCGGAATTGGCGGTTGCTTTTTTCCAGAAAAGTCCGAAAATGAAAATTGCGAAAATTCCGGGACTAATAAAACCTGTAAATTCCTGGATGAATTGAAATGCCTGCTCCAGTGACGTGAGCATCGGTGCAACCAGTACCGCGATAATCAACGCCACGGCGCTACCAATCCGGCCAGTGAGCACTAGCTGGGATTCGGAAGCATCCTTTTTGATAATCTGTTTATAAATATCCATGGAAAAAATTGTTGCCGTGCTATTGACCATGGAACTCAATGAAGAAACAATGGCGGCAATAAGTGCGGCAAACGCCAGACCTTTCAGTCCCACAGGTACGAAGTTGCTCAGTAACCAGGGATAGGCTTCATC
>JAFGXZ010000262.1 GCA_016936335.1 Fidelibacterota bacterium | reverse complement strand
CCGTTTGCTTGCTGCCATCCGAACTTCTGAAGACAAAACAGAACGAGTAAATTTTTTCACTGGGAGATGTGACAGAATAAAATTCTCGGGGATAACCAATTACCAATTTATAAACATCATTGTATAATCGAGTTAATTTTGGTTCTACATCATTATGCCCCCAAGGGTTAGTATAGACATCTGTTCCAACAACATGTTTCCAATCTCCAGCTGTACTATTTACACCGGTATGTACATAAAGATCACCGTTATATCCAACCAGATCCTGTCTTACCGCTTGAGAAGCATCAAAATAAATAATGATGGAGTCGTTAACAGTCGGAAAAGCCGGCTCTGAAGTTATTACTTGTCCAAAAAGTGTCTGAAATGCTAAAAATAGTATACAGACCGGTATTTGTTTTTTCATCAGTTCCCTTTTTTAAATAGTCTACAGCTTCGTCTTAGCCTGTTTTGTTTCATTGATCAGCTGGTCCAGATGATCGACTTTCTCTGTCATTAACTTCATGACTGTTTCGGAAACATCCAGGTTATTCCGCTGAGCATATAAAGTGATGTCCAGTATGATATAATTTACGGCAATGGTAATGACAGCACTGTTTTGAGACCAGATAGCCTGCTGATCATCCTCAGAATCCGCGGATCCCATCACCAGGTTTTTCGAATCTGTTACCAGGATCAATTTGTGTCCCCAGAACTTCGTTAATTTCGCATCATCAATCCCATAGGCATAGACTTTTCCATACTCTTCGTTAACATCGGTAAAGGAGAAAACGGTTATATCGACTCCCCGTTGCTTCGCAGCTATCAATGGCGCCTTCAGCTGTTCAATTTCCCGATTCCAGCCGTGGATATAGATCGATTGCTTGGTCTCGTTAATCAATGAAGCACACAACTCCATCAAGGATTCATAGCCGCGAATATTCCAGAAACCCTCGGATTCCGGCTTGTTATTAAAGCCAAGCAAATCGTCTTTTACCGAACTAATCCGTTTCGAAAAGTCCGATTCAAGCAGTGATAATAACTGTTTGGGTGACAGGGGAATATATCGTCTCGGTTTGTCATGTATTGAAATGACAACACCCATTGTTTCCATTTTTCGTAAAATCGAATAAATAACGGATCTTGGTACATCTGCCTGATGACTAATCTCATATCCGGTTGCAGGATTATTTCTGAGCAATCCAAGGTAGGTCTTGGCTTCATAATTTGTAAAACCCAGTTTGGACAGTTTTACCAGCAGGTCTTCCGGTATCTCATTCATAGTGTTATCTCCCACCCCTTGTCATCTGTAACTACCCATACTATTCTTAACAACGGATTGATTTCATTTATTGCTCTTTTTCTTCCCTGACTTCCGTCGATAAATGCCGGAACCACGAAAAATATAAAATTACAGACAAGGCTACAGTTAAAATCAGCAATATTAAGAAGTTATCAAAGCGCTTCATTGCCAGCATCAGCCACATCAAAAATAAACAGCACTGCCACGGGACTGCAAAGAAGATTGAAAATATGTCACGCTTGTTTTCTGCATTGATTTTAGAAATAAAATCGCTGGAAAACTTATCTTTGATGTTTGACCAGAGCCCAAAAGGTCTGGTTTTTTTATAAAAATTCAATAATACCTTCTCATCTGTCGGTTCGGTTGCTAAAGTTCCGATAATTGTTCCGGCCAAGGCTAAACCGGCAGAAAACAGAAATGAGATATATTCGGGTGTGCCTTCCGGTGCCAGAATTTTCCATACAATTGCAGCGGCTGTACCGGTCGCCATACCAATAGCATATCCATAGCCGTTTAAACGCCACCAGTACCAGCGGATCAGCTGAGGAATAATCATTCCGGCTCCGATGCTCATTGTGATCCAGGCCCAAATATCATTGATATTTTTAATAACCAGGGTTAAGCCTAAACCAATAATAACGATTATGATCGAAGCCATGTAACTCTGACGCATCTGTTGCTTGTGGTCGGCTGAAGGATTAATCCTTTCCAAATAGATGTCTTTAACCCAGTATGCTGCACCGGCATTGACCGTTGAATCGAAGGTTGACATCGCGGCTGCCATTAAACCGGCAATTAGAAAGCCCTTAATTCCAATGGGCAATGTCGACACGACTACAGGCAGCACCATTTCCGGATCAGTAATTTGGGCCGCCATGCTGACTCCCCAAACCGCCATTGCGCCAATGAACGGCCAGCGAAAGGATAATAAAAATGTCCAGAATAACGACAGCAAACCGGCTTCTCTGTCACTTTTTGCAGCAAAATACCGCTGGATCATGTAATTTCCGGTTCCACCGCTACCTTCGATGACTGTTTTAAAAAGGTAAAACATTACCGCGATTCCAAAAAGATTATACATGGAATAGATAGAATCTGATTCGATATTTAGATTCCATTTCGGGATAATACTTGTCCAGTCTTTAAAGGATGTGAGATAGGCTTTAAACCCACCACCGGCGGCATCTTTCAACGGCATGGAAACCAGAAATTGCTCCGGCAAATCGATAGACAGGGCCCGAATAACAATATAAGCAATCGCCATAAATATGAGGATCCCCTGAAAAACATCGGTCCAGATAACGCCATACAACCCGGAAGCGACAGTATAAATCATAGCCAAGGTGATGAGAACGGTTGCCGCCCAGAATTCTGAAGGTAATCCGAGGAAACTGGGTATTCCTAAAAATTCATCCAGAAATTTACCGCCTCCGATTGCAAAATAGGTAATCATAGCAATCGTCATGATTAATGACGTTATGGCAGTAATTAAACGGGCTAATTTTCCCTCTTTATCATCACCGAATCGGAATTTCATCCATTCGGCTAATGTCATGACACCGGCTCGACGGTTCCATTTTCCCATGAAGATCATTAAAAATGCCATTATTAACGTTACACCACCCCGAATCTCAATATAAAATCCGCGAGCACCAATTGCATACACCAACGCCACGATTATCATCGTTCCGCTGATATCCAGATTCGATGACATCCCAGAGGCACCTAATGCCCACCATGGTAAATTCCGGTTTCCAAGAAAATAGGATTCAATTCCGCTGGCTGCTTTCCGTTGGAAATACAATCCAACAACAATCATCCCGACGATATATATCAACACAATTAAATAATCAAGCAATTCCATCGACCTTTACCTCCCGTCTGCTTTGCCAAAAATCACATTTCCCCATATCATTCATACTTTATCCTGGATAAGGTACGATAATCGGTAATAACTACCGTCTCTTTTTTTTGTATTTCAATATATTCCCGCCTCAGTTTTCGCCATTGCTGCAACTGATATAAATAACCATCTTCTTCTGTAAAATTCGGACGCATTTCAACAGGAATCTGCTGAATCATTCGTTGAGTCTCCAGACGTGCCAAATAATCATTACATTTCAGTGTGACATGCTCACGAATATTTGGTAATTTATCCAATCCCTGTCGGTATGCTTCCTCGGCAAGAATATCATTTCGGACAGCGAAAGCAAGCGCTTTATCAAATTCCTGAAAAATAAACCGAGCCGGTAATTCCGGAATACGATTTAGAAAATCCTGCACTGTCCAAATCCTATTTTTTGACGTCACCAGTGTTTCATTTAATAAGTCTTTCAGTCGCAATTGAACCGACTCGAGTTTTGTTCCCGGTAATCGCGTCAACCGAACGTCTTCCTGTCCGATGAAATCGCGATATATTTCTCTGATCTCAGATGCTATTTCACGAACCAGCGGAATATTAATTGTTAATTCCTGATTTTTCATGTATCCACTTAAATAATCAGACAATTTATCCTGTTGATAAATACGAATCAGTTTATCTCTATTTTTATATTTAAACTTTTCAAGTTCGGTTTTTGACGGAATCAGATTTCGTTTAATTTCTTCAACTCTGATTATATGCCATCCGTCAATACTCTGAAAAGGTTCCGAAATACTCCCTTTCCCAATGGAATAAATCACATCCTCAAACTTCAGGTCTGTATCTCCCCAGCTTAACCAACCAAGTAACCCGCCATTATTTTGTAATTCCTGATTTATAAATGCCACTGGTGCAAGGGAATAAAAATCCTCATTACCATTCTGAAGTAAGTCGTACCATTCAAGTATCTTTGATTTATTTTTTGAAAACAGATGCCTGACCAGCCTGCTCTCCTGAGAGCGTCGAAAGGCTTCTTCCAGCTGTAGGTCACTTACAAATATATCACCATGAATTTCTTCAAATTGATATTCTCTCATGACTTCACGTTCGGTCATTTCACGAAATTGTTGGTAATTAGCGCTGGTATCTAATAAATGTTTTCGGGCAGATTGAGCCAATAAATATCCTTCGACCATCCGATTCAGATGGAATTGTCGTGTTTCATTATTGTCGGTTTCGGCTGTTTTCAGCATCGCGGTTTCATAAGATAGTTTAAACTGGGCAATTGTAATAGTATCCAAGCCAACAATTGCTACAACATTTCTGTCAAAATCAATCGGTTTCTTCGTGTCCGATGTACATGCCCCAAAGAGAAAAAGGAGAACCAGCGGGACATAGAATGAATAAAATTTCACGATTATATCCCGCCGGTCCAATATCAATCTCTAAACATTATTTCAACAGCAGCATTTTCTTCTGCTGCACAAAATCACCAGCCGTCAACTGGTAGATATAAACACCGGCGGAT
>JAFGXZ010000261.1 GCA_016936335.1 Fidelibacterota bacterium | reverse complement strand
ATAATGAATTCGTAGATTTTGAAAAAATGATGGGAAGAGAAAACTTTGTTGTTACCCGCCTAAAAAATGGTGCTTTCGCTAAGTATATGGAAGAACAAAGAGCCGCTGGCGCGGATCTTGCACACTTAAAACCAACGCATATGCAGGCACCAGAAAAAGTAATCAAACGTTTATTATCATAGGGGCATTGGTTATGACACAATGACTTTTAACTTCATCTCACTGATTCCATTGATAGCCTTCTTTTTGTATGGAGGGCTATATCTGGCGACAACTTTTTCGAAGGCGTCGACTCAGATCCATGAACGGAAGGATTTCAAAGCTTATCTAGCCATGATGATGTTATGGTCAATGGCTGCTTTTTTATTGTTATCAGCTATTGATAATCACCCAACCTTCTGGTTTCGGTTAATGGCGTTTGGTGCAGTGGGATCAGCGGTAACATTAATTCGTTTTGTCCGAACGGTTACTAATAAGCATTGGGTTTGGATCAATTGGGTTTATGTCTATGGTGTGGTCAGTTTAATCTTAATTTTGTTCACTCCTTTAGCTATTAAATACGCAGTCATAGAAAATACTGAAGTCATATACGAATTTGGATCCATGATTTTCGTGATTGCGACTCCTGGTTATTTATTTAATTTATTCAGCCTCTTTGTTTTAATCAGTCGATTTCGCGAAACAGATGATTTAATTATTCGAAATCGATTAAGATATTTAATTCTTGGATTCGCAGTAATTTTATTAATTTCACTGGTGAATTTCACCCCTTTAGGAAAATATCCAATTGATATTGCTGGGAATGCCATCACGGCTCTCTTAATTTCCTATGCAATTTTACGTCATCAACTACTTGATATCAAGGTGATTGTTCGAAAAAGCGTATTGTACTCAGTACCTACTATAATCATCGGTACCGTATACTTTTTGATCATTTCCCTGGCATTCAATCTGATCTCCACCTATTCAGAAATTGAGATTTTTGGCCTTTCCCTTTTTGTGGCAGTTCTGACTGCCCTGGTGGCACAACCATTCCGTGATAAAGCTCAATCGATCATCGATCGCCTGTTCTTCCGGGAAAAGTATGATTCAAGTTTAATGCTGCAACGTCTCAGCAGTCGAACTGCGTTGGTTCTCGACCTGGAACAGGTTACCAACATGATTTTAAAAGATCTCACAGAGACCTTGTATATTAAAAACGCAGCTTTCTTCCTAAAAAGGGGGAAAGGGGCTGGTTATTATCTTTCTGCCCAAATTGGTCTTGAACCGTTCATCAAATTGCGTATGAGTGAAAATCACCCGATTGCTTTATGGTTATCCAGCCATAAGGATGTATTGCGGAAAAATGAATTGGATTTGCAACCTTATTTTAAATCACTGTGGCGCAAAGAACGCGATGATCTTGAAAAACTGAACGGGGAACTTTTCATCCCTTTGTTGGTCAAAACGGAATTGGTGGGTATTTTTGTGATCGGCCCAAAAAGATCCGAGCAAGGTTATTCTCAGGATGATCAGCTAACTCTGACCACCCTCGCCAACCAGACGGCTGTTGCCATTGAAAATGCCCGTTTATTCAAAATCGAGCAGGACCGTCGGGCAGAATTAGCCATGTTATTTAACATGTCACGACAATTAGTTGCAACCGATGATTTAGATCAAGTCATAAATACCATCACTCAATATGCAACCATCAGCACCAATGTCACCTACACAAGAATTATAATCCCTGATTCTTCCGGCTCCTTTATTTGCCGGGCAGCATATTCAGTTCGTGATATTGATTCCAATCTGGGAATTGGTAAAGTTGAGCCCGAGATTGTTCTTGATATTTACAGAGATGTTCAGTCATCTGGAAAATTTAAAATCCTGGAAAAAAATGACTCGCTTACATCAGAAGTATTGAATCAGACTTTATTCCTGGACCTGGCTACCAGTGTCTGTATTTACCCATTAAGGGTGGTTGATGAATTTATGGGTTTGTTGATCTTCGGCGAAGAACGTCACACTCAACGCGAACCTTTTGACGCCAATAAAATGCAACTCATCAGTTTGATTGCTGACCAGGCTGGAAGCGCACTACGTCGATCTAATTTACACGAACAATTAGAAGAAAGTCTCTTCGAAACTGTCATTGCCCTTGCAAATGCAGTCGAAGCCCGGGATACTTACACCGAAGATCATAGTGCCCGTATGGAGAATCTTGTGGTTGAAGTTTGTAAAAAGATGAATTTTCCAGAAGAAGAAATACAAATCATGCGCCTGGCAGCACGTATGCATGATATTGGAAAAATCGGTGTTCCTGATCATATTCTTCGAAAACCAAGCAGTCTAACGGATGAAGAATGGGTGGAAATGAGAAAACACCCAGAAATCGGGGCAAAAATTCTTGCGCCTATTACAAAAATGGCGCCAGTCAGCCCCATCATACGATCACATCATGAAAAATATAATGGTATGGGTTATCCGGACGGCTTGGAGAAAGATCAAATTCCTTTGGGAGCAAGAATCCTCACAGTGGTGGATTCATATGTAGCCATGACCGATGATAGGCTTTACCGAAAAAGCCTGGGACATGCTAAAGCTTTGGAAGAATTAATCGACAATAAAGGCAGCCAATTTGATCCAGAAATTGTTGATATCTTTCTACAGATAATTGATAAAAAATAAACCATCATTTGTTCAAAAACGACCGCTAATTTATTGAAACCATACCCATTATTCCCCTTTTCTTTGTTTTATCAAAATGAATAGGAGACAATGAAAAGGGGATTGATCTAATAAATTTTGTTGTTTTTTTCACAATATTGTGCAAATAATCACAATTTAGGTAAATTCGGTATTAATTGTCAAAATTTATTGACAAATATTTTATTTTTTGATAATATCAAACACATAGTATATCCATACTTTTTTATTCCTAAATTATATATTTTCACCCCCATTATTGTCTCATAGCTGTAAAAATCCTTTTGTTGCAAAAGTTCTGTTTGCATT
>JAFGXZ010000032.1 GCA_016936335.1 Fidelibacterota bacterium | reverse complement strand
TACCGTTGGTGTTCAGATTCTTGGTCGTATCTTCACTGACGTTGGGAATTTCACGGGTTAATTCCTCATTACCCCGCTTGGTGTCCCGAACTTCCAGTTCAAATTCTTTGATATGAACCGAGGTAAAAACATCATCGCGAACCAAGCGGTCACTTAATATGATGGCATCTTCAAAATTATATCCGCGCCACGGCATAAAAGCGACCAACACATTCCGTCCCAGTGCCAGTTCGCCCTGGTCCGACGCACAACCGTCTGCAATGACATCGCCTTTTTTAACTTTGTCACCTTCGCGAACCAGAGGTTTCTGATTTACCGATGTATCCTGGTTGGTACGCAGGAACTTGGCAAATTCAACTTTTACTTTTTGCTGTCTTTCATCCAAGACCAATTCGTTCTTTTTTTCCGATGAAATAATCACATAATCGGCACAAACCTCTTCAACGATACCATCAATTGGCGAAACCACTGTTGTTCGGGAATCTTTCGCAACAATACCTTCCAGTCCGGTCCCCACAATCGGTCGCTCCGGTTTCAATAAAGGTACCGATTGACGTTGCATATTGGAACCCATCAACGCCCGGTTGGCATCATCATGCTCTAAAAAGGGAATCAGAGCAGCCGAAACCGATACAATCTGGTTCGGCGAAACATCCATATATTTGAGATCCTGGGGTTCAGCCATCGGAAATTCACCCCTAATTCGCGCCCGAACCCATTCTTTTTTAAAATGGTTTTTTTCATCCAACGGTGCATTGGCCTGTGCAATCAATGCACGGTCTTCATCATCTGCGGATAGAAATTCTACCTTTGAAGTAACGATGCTTTCATCTTTTTTATGTTCAACTACCCGATAAGGAGTTTCAATAAATCCGAGATTATTAACAAACGCGTGAGTTGATAACGAAGAAATCAAACCAATATTCGGACCTTCAGGTGTCTCAATCGGACACAGTCTTCCATAATGAGTATAATGAACGTCACGAACCTCAAAACCGGCTCGTTCCCGGGTTAAACCACCTGGCCCTAACGCGGATACTCGTCGTTTATGCGTAATTTCCGCCAGCGGATTTGTCTGATCCATAAACTGGGATAACTGACTCGTACCAAAAAAGGAATTGACAACCGATGTCACAATCCGTGAATTGATCAAATCCTGAGGGGTCAGGTTTTCTGATTCACGCAGGTTCATCCGTTCTTTAATGGTCCGAGCCATACGGGTAAAAGCCAGATTAAACTGATTTGTCAACTGTTCACCAGTCGTCCGGACACGCCGGTTTCCCAAATGATCAATATCATCAGGTCCCAGGTTTCCTTTACGCATTTCAACGATATGTTTCATTATTTCAATGATATCATCTTTTGTCAAAACCGTATTGTCCAGTGGAACATTCAGGTTGAATTTTTTATTGATACGGTATCGCCCCACCTGCCCCAAATCATATTTCTTGGGACTGAAAAACAGTCTTTCGACAAATTTTTTGGCAGTCTCCAGGTTTGGCGGTTCACCGGTTCGCAGACTACGGTAGAGAAACAGCAGCGCCGATTCCTCGTCGAAGGTTGCTGAATCTTTACGAAGCGTACTGATAAAGATCGATTTTTCAATATCACTGGCGGTTGTGAATACCAACAGTGACTCAACATTATGCTCTTTACACAGTTTGAGCATATTCTGATCAACCTCAACAATCTCCTTAACTTCGAAAAGGACCTCGCCGGTTTCGGGATCAACAACACTTTCTGCCAGCACTTTTCCCAATGCGTTTTTGGGTGACGATTTGATATTAATCAGTTCGCCGACATTAAAAAGTTTCACAATGTCTTCATTACTCGGAAAACCAAACGCTCTGAGCAGGATAGTGGCCGGAAATTTTTTGCGACGATCAATAATTGCACTGAGTACATCGCGTGTATCGATGACAAAATCAACCCAGGATCCTCTGAATGGAATCACCCTTGCGGTATATATTTTCATACCATTGGTATGTTCACCTTCATCAAAAAAGACGCCAGGCGACCGTTGCAACTGGCTGACAATCACACGCTCAGCCCCATTAATGATAAAGGTACCCTTACTGGTCATGTACGGGACGTTGCCAAAGAAGATATCCTGCTCAATTCCTGCAGAGTAATCGCCTTTTTCGCCACCTTCTTCACTGATATGCAACACCAGGCGTACCTTTAACGGAACCGTATAACTGACTCCACGTTCCAGGCACTCTTTAATTGAATAGCGTGGTTCACCGATGGAATAATATTTATATTCCAGGATATAATTACCATGAGAATCTTCAACGGGGAAAATATTTTTAAATGCCGATTCAAGACCTTTATTCAGTCGTTCTTTCGGATCCACATCTTCTTGTAAAAAATCCTCAAAAGAATCCAATTGAATTGCCAACAGATTTGGCATTTCCTGTACCGTAGCAATTTTGGAAAAGGTTTTTCTTTGAGCAGTCTTCACTGGAGTATTACTCAAGAGCATTCCTCCTTATCACGTTTAAATATCCCCATTTTAATATGGGGATATATTTTTCTGTTTGTAGAGGCACAGTCATTCAATAACTGATGAAAAGCCGGGCAGATTATTTTACCTCTACGGTCGCGCCAGCTTCTTCTAACTGTTTCTTCAAATCTTCAGCTTCTTCTTTAGAAACGCCTTCTTTTACAGCACTTGGAGCACCGTCAACGAGGTCTTTGGCTTCTTTCAAGCCTAAACTGGTAGCGGCTCTGACCACTTTAATCACATTGATTTTCTGTGATCCGACTTCTTTTAGAATAACATCAAATTCTGTCTGTTCTTCTACTTCTTCAGCAACGGCTACGGGGCCGGCAGCGGCAACAGCAACCGGTGCAGCGGCTTTTACATCAAACTTTGTTTCGATCTCTTTAATAAGTTCCGAAATCTCCAGCATATTGGCTTTTTCCAGGTATGCAAGAACGTCTGCTCTTGTTATGTCTGCCATGTCTAAGTTTCCTCCTTTTAACTGCAAACTATTTTCTTATTTCTTTTCACTTAACGATTTTAGTGTACCAACAACCTGACTCATTGAACTGCGAAGCGTGCCAACGAGACGGCTCATCGGAGCGGCTAATGTCCCAACAAGGGTCGACAGTAATTCAGCCTTGGTTGGTAAATTAATGATGGCGCTGACCTTGTCAGCACTGAATAATTCTTTTTCGAAAATACAGCCGGTAATCTTCAGATTTTCCAATTTATTTTTCTTAATAAACTCTGAAATGATTTTACCGGGAGATGATGGATCATCATAGCTGAAAGCC
>JAFGXZ010000260.1 GCA_016936335.1 Fidelibacterota bacterium | reverse complement strand
CGGATTCAAGTATCATGGCCGTGTAAAAGCGTTAGCCGATGCCGCCCGAAAAGCCGGATTGGAATTTTAATCTCAAAGGAGTATCAATTTGAAATCAGTCGATCCTACACAGTTGGAACTGCTCGAAGAAAAAGTGATAAAAATAAACCGTGTAGCAAAAGTGGTTACCGGTGGTCGCAGATTTAGTTTTAATGCCGTTGTTGCTGTCGGTGATGGCAAAGGATATGTTGGCATTGGGATGGGAAAAGCGCTGGAAGTAACAACTGCCGTTGCCAAGGGCAAAGAAAATGCCAAGAAAAGCATCGTAAAAATTCCGGTGATTAATGGCACCATTCCCCATTCCATTCAGGCAAAGTACGGCGCGGCTGTGGTTATTCTGAAACCGGCTTCACCCGGTACGGGAATCATTGCCGGTGGTCCTATTCGGGCAATCATGGAGCAGGTTGGTGTCCGGGATATTTTATCCAAATCCATTGGCTCAAATAACACCCATAATATTGTAAAAGCAACTATGCGTGCTCTGCAACAGTTAAGAGATCCCTATATGGTTGCACATAAACGAGGTATGACGCTTCAGGAGATATTTGGTTCATGAGTAAGAAAACAAACGCCACATTGCGTATTACACAGATTAGAAGTTCTATTGATTATCGTCAGCGGGCACGAAAAACCCTCGAAGCATTGGGCATTAAACGGATGCACCATACGGTAGAACAACCGGATAATCCGGCAATCAGAGGGATGATAAAAGCGATCGAACATTTATTAAAAGTCGAAGAAGTTAAGGAATAGTTATGAATCTTGGTTCTCTCACTACAACCCCTGGTTCTACAAAAGTACGTAAACGTCGCGGAAAAGGTCAGGCATCCGGAAACGGCGGGACCGCCGGGCGCGGGCATAAGGGTTATCATTCTCGTTCAGGATCTAAACGCAGAGCCTGGGTCGAGGGCGGAACCATGCCAATTTATCGTAGACTTCCCAAACGTGGTTTCACGAATATATTCCGGGAAGATATTCAGATCGTCAATTTAAGTACCATCGCCCGTCTGCAATTACCGGAAGTTACCTTGGAAGTATTGTATGAAAAAGGGATTATCAAAACACTTTCCAAACCGGTGAAAATACTTGGCGCCGGCGACCTGAAAGAGGCGGTCATTGTAACAGCAAATGCATTTAGCAGTACAGCAGTAGAAAAAATTGAATCGAGTGGTGGAAAGGCTGTAATTCTATGAAGCAACAATTTCAGAGTATATTCCGAATTCCTGAATTAAGAAAACGGATTCTGTACACACTGGCGATTTTAATCATTGTCAGGGTTGGTGCGCATGTTCCTGTTCCGGGAATCGACAGCGAGGTATTGGGAGCTGCTATGCGCAACTTCTCCTCAACGTTATTTGGTCTATACGATCTGTTTGCTGGTGGCGCTTTTTCAAGAGCAACACTGTTTGCACTCGGAATTATGCCCTATATTAGTGCTTCAATTATTATTCAGTTGCTGGGTGCTGTTATTCCGTATTTCCAGAAGCTCCAGAAAGAGGGTGAAGAGGGACGGAAAAAAATGACCCAGATTACCCGTTATGGGACGGTTCTGATCGCCGGGTTGCAGTCATTCAGTATAGCCCAGTTGCTGATGAGCCCGCAGATGTCTGCACGGATTGGTAACCAGATTCTACCGGTTGTTCCGATTCCGGGAATTGGTTTTACGTTGATGACAATGCTGACATTGACAACCGGAACAATCTTGATTATGTGGTTAGGCGAACGAATGACGGAACGGGGAATAGGTAACGGAATTTCCATGATAATTATGATTGGTATTCTAGCCCGACTTCCAAATGTCATATTGAGTGAAATCACCCTGGTACGGGAAGATGTCCGGGGTATTTTTACCGAAGTTGTACTGATTGCATTGATGTTCGTTATCGTTGGATTTGTTGTGCTTCTGACACAGGGACAGCGCAAGATTCCGGTTCAGTATGCCAAACGTGTTGTCGGTCGGAAAGTATATGGCGGGCAGGCGACCCACATTCCTCTGCGGGTAAATACAGCCGGTGTCATGCCGATTATCTTTGCGCAGGCTATCATGTTTATCCCGAATACAATCGGTACATTTTTTCCGAACAGTGATTTTATCCAGGGAGCCATGCGGTTCTTCTCTTATCAGTCTTTGGTCTACTGGGTAATATTTGGCGGATTGATTGTTTTCTTTACCTATTTCTATACAGCAATAGCTTTTAACCCAGTTGAAGTTGCCGATAATATGAAAAAATACGGTGGATTTATTCCGGGTATTCGTCCTGGAAAAAGAACCTCTGAGTTTATTGACAATATATTGACAAAAGTGACATTGCCGGGCTCGTTTTTCCTGGCTTTCGTTGCGATATTTCCATATATCTTGATGAAAGTGATGGACCTGCCTTATGACGTGGCGTCCTTTTTTGGCGGCACCAGCCTATTGATTATTGTTGGTGTTGCATTGGATACATTGCAGCAGATTGAATCACATCTGCTGATGAGACATTATGATGGATTTTTGAAAAGCGGAAAATTGAAGGGCCGTCGCCGCTAAGCGTGTAATGATCTATATTCGCTCTTTAGAAGAAGTTGAGAAGATCAGAGAGAGTAATCGGATCGTTGCCGAGACTCTTGCACTCTTGGGAAACGAGGTCAAAGCAGGGATAAGTACTCTGGCTCTGGACAAACTGGCAGAAGAATATATTCGCAGCCAGGGTGCCCGGCCAGCCTTTAAAGGGTACAACGGTTTCCCGGCCAGTATCTGTGCCAGTATCGAAGAACAGGTTGTTCACGGGATACCGTCACAACGTAAATTGCAGGATGGCGAGATTATCGGGATCGATGTTGGCGCTCTGAAAAACGGGTACTACGGTGATGCTGCCTTTACCTTCGCAGTTGGCCAGGTTGATGAAACCAGACAGCGGTTAATGCGGGTTACGGAAGATTCCTTGTATAAGGGAATCGAAAAAGCCCGTGCTGGTAATCATCTCTCTGATATCGGACATGCGATCCAGACCCATGTTGAATCACATGGATTCTCAGTGGTCAGATCCCTGGTGGGACACGGAATCGGAACCCAGCTGCATGAAGCCCCTGAAGTACCAAATTATGGTAATCCCGGCCGAGGTCCTGAACTGAAACCAGGTATGTGCCTGGCGATTGAACCGATGGTGAATGTCGGTACGTTTGAGGTGGAATCATTGGACGATGGATGGACGATTGTGACAATTGATCACAAACCATCAGCCCACTTTGAACATACCATTGCAATTACGGAGAATGATCCGATAATTTTATCAACCAGAGAAGCAAGGTAATTTTATGGCAAAGGAAAAACTGATCAAA
This sequence comes from Fidelibacterota bacterium, assembly GCA_016936335.1. Lineage (GTDB taxonomy): Bacteria > Fidelibacterota > UBA2242 > UBA2242 > UBA2242 > B118-G9. The sequence continues at coordinate 12,176 of JAFGXZ010000260.1, read as the reverse complement.
GTTGATGGTATCATCAAGGAGAATTTACCCAATGCCTCTTTTCGGGTTGAACTGGAAAACGGCCATGAGGTTTTAGCGCATGTATCGGGAAAAATGAGAATGCACTTTATTAAAATCTTGCCGGGTGATAAAGTGTCTCTGGAACTGTCACCCTATGATTTATCAAGGGGCAGAATCACATATCGGTATAAATAGAATGGAACAGTCATGAAAGTAAGAGCATCAGTAAGAAAGATTTGTGACAAATGTAAGATCATACGTCGTAAAGGCGTAGTGAGAGTCATTTGTTCGAACCCAAAGCATAAGCAGCGTCAAGGATAATAGCGTAGTAGGAGGACATTTTGGCTCGAATTGCGGGTGTAGATTTACCAAACGATAAAAAAATTAAAGTAGCAATGACCTATATTTACGGGATAGGTCGTACAACAGCGTTAGAGATTTGTCAGAAAGCAAAGGTTGATCCGGAAATCCGGACCAAAGATCTGACTGAAGAACAGGTTCACGAGATTCGAACGATCATTGCCAATGACCTTAAGGTAGAAGGTACTCTACGTACTGAAAATACGATGAATATTAAGCGCCTGATGGATATCGGGTGTTATCGGGGATTAAGGCATCGTCGTGGACTACCGGTTAGAGGACAACGGACTAAAACCAATGCGCGTTCCCGAAAAGGACCCAGCAGGCCGGTAAGTAGAAAAAAGGCGAAGGTCGGAAAAAAAGGTTAACATAGGAGATATTCCAATTGCCACCCAAAAAATCAGTTACGAAGAAAAAAAAGAAAATTAAGGTTGATGCCGAAGGTATCGCCACGATAAAAGCCACTTTTAACAATACGATTATTTCCCTGACTGACCAGTACGGAAATGTTGTCTCCTGGGCGTCAGCCGGAACTGTTGGCTTTAAGGGATCACGGAAAAACACTCCCTATGCTGCCCAGCAGGCTGCCAACAAAGCAGCGAAAGAGGCCATGGATTTGGGGCTGAGCCGAGTAGAAGTAAGGGTAAAAGGCCCTGGTTCAGGCCGTGAAGCCGCTATCCGCTCGCTGGCATTGGCCGGTCTACAGGTAAGTGCGATTAAAGATGTAACACCCATTCCACATAACGGATGCCGGCCGCCCAAGCGGAGAAGAGTATAAATAGGTAGGAGTAGAAATAAATGGCAAGATATACAGGTCCTGTTTGTAAATTGTGTCGTCGAGAAGGTACAAAACTGTTTCTAAAAGGCGAACGGTGTAATTCAACAAAATGTTCGTTTGAAACTAAAAGTTATGCACCCGGACAACACGGGCAGACAAACCGCAGACGCTTATCCAATTACGGTTTACAGCTGCGCGAAAAACAGAAGATCAAACGAATTTACGGGGTTCTTGAAACCCAATTCAGACGCTACTTTGCGATTGCAGACAATCAAAAAGGCATTACCGGAACAAACCTGATGAAGATACTGGAAAGCCGCCTGGATAATGTGGTCTACCGGATCGGGTTTGCATCATCAAGAAGTATGGCCCGCCAGCTTGTGCTTCACCGTCATTTTCTCGTAAATGGTAAAACTGTGGATATTCCTTCCTATCAATGCAAAGCCGGTGATACGATTCAAGTACGTGAAAATAGCAAAAAACTCGTCTATATCCATGATTCCATGAAACGGATTCGTGGTGATCATGATTTACCCTGGCTGATTCTGGATAAAGCCAAGATGCAGGGTATCTTCATTCAAGCTCCCGAACGAGATCAGATGGGACTTGATGTGAATGAACAATTAGTAGTGGAACTCTATTCTAAATAAATAATGAGGAAATAATGACCGCACAGGATCAAATTGTAACAAGAGTAACAAAAGAAGTTTTAACAGATACATACGGTCAGTTTATCGTCCAGCCTCTGGAAAGAGGTTTCGGGACGACCATAGGCAATGCACTCAGACGGGTATTAATTACTTCTGTTCCCGGGGTTGCGATCTCGGCGATGAAAGTGGATGGTGTTTTGCATGAATTTGCAACCATTCCAGGGGTCATCGAAGATGTCGCTGATTTAATATTGAATCTGAAACAGGTTCGTTTTAAAATTGAGGCAAACTCAAAACCGGATAAAGTTACCCTGAAGTTCAAAGGCAAAGGCAAATTTGTTGCCGGTGATATTGGCAAAGAATCTTCGGATTTTGAAATACTAAATCCCGATTTACACCTTTGTGAAATGAATGAAAAAGCCGATTTCACGTTGGAACTGAAAATCTCCCGCGGTACCGGTTGGGTCCCGGCAGAAAAAAACAAAGTCGCCGATGTTCCGATCGGAACAATCTTTATCGATTCAGTTTATTCGCCGATTACCAATGCGACTTATAAGGTTGAGAGCTTACCCGGTACTTCCCGCGAAACTCTGGAAAAATTGACCCTGGAAGTTTATACAGACGGAAGTATCACACCTGAAAAGGCGGTGGATTATTCTGCCAAGTTGTTGATGGAGTATTTTTCGATGTTTTCAACTGCTGAATCGTCACAGATTGAAATTCCCCGGGAAGCTCCCGATGAAGACATGATCAAGATCCGCAATCTTCTGAGAAAAAGCGTCGATGAGATGGAACTCTCGGTACGGTCTTATAACTGTCTGAAAGCAAACAATATTAAAACCATCTCCGATCTGGTTTCCAAAGAAGAATCCGAGATGCTTAAATTCAAGAACTTTGGCCGTAAGTCTCTGAATGAGTTAATGGCCAAACTGAAAGAAATGAATCTTGAATTTGGGATGGACGTCGAATCATATCTGTCCGAAAAGGACGAATAAATAGCTAAAGGAGTATTCAGGTATGCGACATCAGAATCGTGTTGCGAAACTGGGCAGAACGGCAAGTCATCGAAAAGCATTGATGATGAATCTGGCAATCGCTCTTATAAAACATGGAAAAATAAAAACTACAGATGCAAAAGCAAAAGAACTGCGCAGGTACGTTGAACGATTGGTCACCTTTGGAAAACGTGGAACAGTTCATCATCGTCGGCTGGCATTTAAAGTGCTACACGATCTAACGTCTGTAAAAACATTATTCGATCATATCGCTCCGCAGTATGCCGATCGGGATGGCGGTTATACCCGGATCATTAAACTGGGTTTCCGTGATAATGATTGTGCCTCTGTATCTTTGATCGAATTTGTCGATTACAGACAACCCGGTGATAAGAAAAGTGCCAAGCTGGCCAAGAAGGCCGCAACTTCGAAAAAAGCCAAGCCGGAAACCACCAAAGCGGCTAAAGCAACCAAAGACACGAAAGCGGATGAACCAACAAAGCCGGAAGAGATCGTTGTTGAGCCGGTGGTTGAAGAAACACCTGCTGAAGAACCTGTAGTGGAAGAAACTGAAGAAACAGAGAAGAAACCGGCCGAATAACTCCGGATACTTCATTGAAAAACACAAAAAAGTATAGAATAGGGGCAGTAGTTTTTACTGCCCTTTTCCTATTTTTAATTTCACCACTTCGAGCAAAAGAACCCCAACGAATGGCCATGTGGGTGGTTCGGGATCAGATTAAGTCGCCGGAATCAATCGATAAAATCATTGATTTTGCCCAGCGAAACGGATTTACCGATTTGTTTGTCCAGATGCGGGGAAGAGGCGATGCGTTTTATCCATCTTCCATAGTACCACATACGCAGAATATGCCGAAGAACGGATTTGACCCATTAAAGTATTTTCTGGACAATGCACATCCAAAAAACCTGAAAATCCACGCCTGGCTTAATATGTATTTACTTTGGTCATCTGACGATAAACCTCTGGATAAAAACCATCTCTATTATCAGCACCCGGAGTGGATGTCCGTTGATGCGGATGGCGTTAAAGACATTAACCGGAAATCCCGCGATTTTACCAGGATTAATACCGAAGGTATCTATCTGTCTCCGTTAATTCCCGAGGTAAACGATCATTTAGTCGAAGTCGTTAAGGAAATTGTTGAGAATTATAATGTTGACGGAATCCATCTGGACTATATCCGGTACCCAAAAAACTGCTACGATTTTAATGAAATCGGACGCAAACGATTTAAGGATATTTATGCAGTCGATCCCATTCTGTTATCTATTTCCAATAAATCCTTTTTCTCGGGAATGGAGGTAAAAACTATTGAAAATCTAATGGAAAAATGGGCTGATTATCGTCGGGATGCGATCACAGAACTGATTGTTGATATTCGGGAAACAATCATTACGACACGCAAACCCATTGCGTTAAGTGCTGCGGTTAAACCGGATCCTCTGGAAGCCAGGAACCACTTTTATCAGGATTGGGAGAAATGGCTAAAACTAAACTATATTGATTTTTCCGTGCCTATGAATTACACATCCAATGCCGAATTGTTTGAAGATAATTTATTGAAAATTGATCCGCTGATCACGAAGGAAAAAATCTGGATGGGTATCGGTGTTTACAATCAGGGCCGCTATGAAGCATTGACAAAAATCATGGTTTCCTTTTCAAGCGGCTATGACCATCTGGTATTTTTCTCCTATAAAACTCTTGCCAGCCAACCCAATTATTTTCCAACCCTTCATAAGGCTTTTTCAATCGAAAAATATTGATTTCCACGTTCAATCTCGACTAAAACTAATCTAATATCAACTCTGAATGTAAATTAATGGGTCATATTGACTTATTATAATTTATTCTTAAATTAGACAAAACAGATAGTTGTATGTTTTATTTTAGATAACATTGAGGATTTAGAATGGCATTACTAGAAGTATGTCTTGTCGATGAATCACCACTCTCGGCGTATCTTGGTGCAGTACTGAGGAAACCCGATGCGGTCCTTTGGTTACGTCGAAATGACCAGAAAAATGTTGTGAATCATTTGGAAACAACTCTGGCCGGGCAGTTATCAGCGTCTTATGAAAATCGTGAGATTAAAAGTGATGTCGATGAATTTAGTGAACAGTGCCGGCAAATTATCAAAGATTATCCTGATCATGACATTCTTTTTAATGCAACTTGTGGTGATCGTCTGAGAATGTTGTTGGCGGCAGATGTTTTTAAAAAGGCTGGAAAAGAGATCTTTTTTATCGATATGGTCCATTCCAGATTGGTTAACATCGAATCCGGCGAAAAGAAAACCTTTCAACTGACCATGACGGTTAATGAATATACCGCTCTGCATGGTGTTGAAATTGAATCCGGTGTACGCTTTGATCCGGAAATCGGAAAACGCAGCGGATTATCTTATTTTATTGGAAACAATCTGGAACAGATCATTCCTTTTATCGACTCAATCCGCCCAGAATGGAATAATATGGGTGATGATAAAAAAGATATTCAATGGCGTATGGATGGACAGTATCACCGGTTTTTAATTAATTATGAATCCTCAAGTAAAAAAATGCGATTCAAGTTCGGAAATTCTGAAAATCAGAAAACGGTGGAAATCCCAAACGACGGAGGCAACTACCTGTTTAATGGCGGCTGGTTGAGAGAACTTGTTTTTTTACGGGTTCATCGCAGTCAGTATGATGATGTCCGCCTAGATGTTCGGTTGCAAAGGGACTCATTGCCCGAAGGAGTCAAGGCAGAATCCATGCTGGACATTACGATGATGAAAGGCTGCCACTTTTATATATTTCAGTGTTTTTCCTATCCAATCACAAGAGAATCATTTATCGAACTGAAAGCCGTTGAGCATAGTGTGAAACTGTTAAATGCGACGGGTTTTATTTTTCTGGCTCATCGACCACACCGGGGATTTGTCGAGCGGGCAAGAGACTATGGAATCAATGTTATCTATGGTCGCCGAATCCCAAATTTTAGCCTTTAAATATCCTTAGGCGAACGCAATGAACGCTGCACCGGCAATAATGAAAAGTCCGCCCAGCAGACGTTCCTTTAGATTGGTTTCTTTGAACAAAAGTGCACCGTAAACAATAGCAAATAACAAACTCAATCGTTTGATCGAGATCATATAGGCAACCTGAATCATTCCAATTGCCGTGAAGTGGGTAATTGCCATTAAGGCCATCGCCAGACCGATGCCAAGTTTTTGAACCGGATATTCGTAGAGAGTTCGATACTGTTTCCGTTCTGTAAACAGAACGATTAACGTAAATCCAATGGCCAACAGCGAAAAATAGATTATTGTCATAAATAAGGGTGACGATTTCATGATGGCGACTTTACCGTAGGTAGCTGTGACAGAATATAAAATTGCCACGCAAAACATATATAAGGAACCACGGTTTTTAAAAATAGCCAGCCAGGGTTCGAAAAGGCCGTACTTTACTCGGTCAATCTGGAGAGTATAAGTTCCGATAGATACCAGGATGACGCCAACAATACCGATACCCGTCAACCGTTCGCCAAGGACAATCGTCGGAATTAATAGTAAAAATATTGGTGAAAGTCCAAGATAAGGAACGGTCAATGAAAGTGGGGCGATCTGAATGGCCCGCATATATAAAAATGTTGTGATTAGATCGATTGCCACACAGATTATCATTGCCTGCCAGAAACCCGGCTGCAATTCCGGTATTCGTATAAAAAAGAGAAGCAACAGTAAAAAGGGTAGGGCGTAAAATTCCCTGACCCAAGCCAGTATGATCGCCGGTGTTCGTTGGGATTCTTTTTTTGACAGTGCGTCAGCACTGGCAAAGAAAAATCCCGAGAGAATGCTGATTAGGTACCACATAAAATTCCGACTTTTCTAGTTGAAAATACCACGAAATTTAGAATCAGCATATATCAAGTACAAGCTGATTGAAAAAAATACTTGCATTATGAACTTATGTTCATTATATTTGTTATGAACTTATGCTCATTATAAAAAGGAGAAAAAATGCCAAGGCCCCAAAAAGAGCGAAGAGTGCTGGAACCACCTAAAATTCAGGGACTGAAACCGATGGGTGTGCCGGCCCGGTTTTTGGAACGGGTATACCTGACCCTGGGAGAATATGAAGCAATTCGCCTGGCGGATTATGATGGCTTGGATCATCAGGAAGCTGCGGATATTATTGGTATTTCACGCCCGACCTTTAGCCGGCTGATTGAAAAGGCACGGAAAAAAGTTGCAGAAGCCATCGTCGGAGTTAAAGAATTACTCATTGAGGGTGGCAACTATACCTTTGCAACCCAGTTACAGCGCTGCATGGATTGCGGCGATTTTGAACGCTTTGAGTCAATTGCCGAACTGGTGAATGCATGTCCCAGCTGTGGTTCACAGAATATTGTTCATTTAAATGAATGGTTTGGCACCCGTGGTGGTCGTGGCTGTCGAAACCGGGGTGGATTCAGAGGTGGTCGTGGACAATAAATTTACCCATAAGGAGATAAAAAATGCCAAGAGGTGACGGAACTGGTCCTAGCGGAATGGGACCTGGAAGTGGTTTGGGAAAAGGTCAAGGCCAGCAAGGTGGACGTGGTCGTATGGGCGGTCCCGCTTCAGCAGGCCCCAGCGGAAATTGTGTTTGTCCAAAGTGTGGGCATAACGAATCCCATCTCAGGGGACAGCCTTGTAATCAAAAGCAGTGCCCGAAATGTGGTACGATGATGACAAGAAATTAATAAACGATAAAAAAAGGAGGTATGCTATGCCTAGAGGAGATGGAACGGGTCCAAATGGAATGGGTCCGATGACAGGACGCGCAGCTGGATTCTGTGCGGGTTACAATGTGCCGGGCTATACCAATCCCATTGCTGGTCTCAGGTATGGATTTGGAAGAGGTTTTAGACGTGGATTCGGTCGTGGTTTTGGCAGAGGTTTCGGATGTTACCCAACTGCTCCTGTCAATTATGGGACACCAGTGCACTGGAACGCTCCTACGAAAGATCAAGAGCTTGAGATGCTGAAACAGCAGGCTTCAAATTTTGAACAGAGTCTTGAGGATATCAAGAAGCGAATCGGCGAGTTGGAAGAGTAATTGTGGTCTTGTAGGGCGGGTAATAAATCGCCCGCCCTATTGAACCAGACCTTAGCAATCTGATTTGAAGAAGAATTTAGCAGAGGAATTGTTATGCCGGGCAGAGGAATGAGACGTGGAATGGGCATGGCTCGTGGTGGGCGACAGCGCCAGCGGAAGTATTTAGGCGGAAGTAGCGGAATAGCTAGCGTTAGCGGATATTTTATCGTTGGACTCCAACGAATGGGTGAACTCTTACTGGATAAATTGAGCAGTCAAACGGCAAGAATTCCCAAAATTACTCCGTCACCTAAACTGGAAAGTACCGGGAATAATCTATTCATCGGAACAACCGAGAAACAAATCGGAATTGCCGGCAAGTTGTGGGCTGTTATTAATTATGATCAATGCCTGAACTGTGGCGTTTGCATGCCGGCGTGCCCTTTGGGCGCCATTATTAGTGTCGATAAAGTACCGACGATTAATCAGGACTTATGCAATGGCTGTGGACAATGTCAGGTAAAATGTCCGGTTGATGCAATAAGTATAACAAAAATATAAAATTCATGGGGATATAAGTTTCAATGTACGCTTATGGTCCGGTGCCGTCCAGAAGATTGGGAAAGTCCATCGGTGTCAGCCCAATTCCCGCCAAGGTTTGTTCCTATTCCTGTGTTTATTGTCAATTGGGACGAACATCGAAGCTGCAGACGAGGCGAGAGCGTTTCTTTCCAAAAGAGGATATCCTGCGGGATATTGAAGCAGTTGTAAAATCAGAATCGGCGGATGTCATTACCTTTGCGGGTGATGGTGAGCCGACACTCTGCGATGATTTGGGGTGGCTGGTTCGTAAGAGCAAAGCGGAATTCAGTCTGCCGGTCGCCGTTATAACCAATGGATCACTTTTGTGGAGTGAAGATGTTCAGTCGGATTTGCTGGCTGCGGATATAATTTTACCAACTTTGGACGCGGGGACCCATGACCTTTTTAAACAAATTAATCGTCCGCATGGATCAATTACATTTGAAAAAATGACAAGCGGAATGATTGAATTTCGAAAAAATTATACAGGTCAGATCTGGCTGGAGATCATGCTAATCAAGGGACTTAATGATTCCGACAGGCAATTAGCAATACTTAAAGATTCTGTCCAAAATGTGAGTCCTGACAGAGTTTATGTGATGACGCCCATTCGTCCGCCGGCAGAAGACTGGGTAATGTGCCCGGATCAGGAGCGTACCCGCTATGCGGAGCAGTTGCTATCCCAGGCAATAGCCATTAGTGATCACGAAGAGGGTAATTTCGGAGTTGCCGAATTTGCAAATGCTACCGAGGCGATCCTGGAAATTTCCGCCCGCCATCCTTTGCGCCGGGAACAGGCTCTGGCAATTGAGCAGAAATTCGACGAAACCGGTGCCATCGACCGGCTTTTAAAGGAACAGAAAATTAGCTTATATTCGTACTATCAATCTCAATATATCAGACCTGTAAAAGCCCCAAATTTTTTCAATTTACCAAAAAACAAAACAGTTGAAATAAAGATCGTTAGAGTCAATTGCTGTAGCTTTCGGGTGACGGTTATTTCTGATGCTGAGCAGCTGCATTACCGGGTCATTCTGGCAGATGCTTATTATAACAATTTAGCCCGTGGACAAATGAGTAAAGAACAACTGCTGGAGCTCTGCTTTCAGTATTTTGTGAATAATGGCTTGCTGGTTCGATTGGAAACAAAGTTTGTTCTCAGGGATATTTGTCGTCAGTATCCGGAATTTGAAATGGGAATTAAAAATACCATTATAAAAGAAGAGAGTTCATATCATGCTAATTAAAATCGTTTATGACAATACATCGGTTCGCAGCGATTTAAAGAGTGATTGGGGCTTTGCAGCCATTATTGAATATGGTGGTCGCAAGATTTTGTTTGATGCGGGTGCCGATGGCGATATTCTTCTCAATAATATGCGGAATATGGAGATCGATCCGGTGACGATCGATAGGGTGTTTATTTCCCATCATCATTTTGATCATACCGGCGGGTTGGCGGCATTTCTGGCAAAAAACAACAAAGTAACACTCTATGCACCTGAAAGTTTTCGGGGGGTGCGAAATGCCGCCAGGGTCATTCATGTATCAGAGACCATAAATATTGAAAAAAATATTTACTCTACCGGTGAACTTAAAGGGATCGAACAATCGCTGATTATTCAAACAGAAATGGGAGTTGTGCTGATTGTTGGTTGTTCTCACCCGAGCTTGAAAGTGATCATGCAAGCGGCGGAGCCGTATGGGAATATTTATGCCATTGTAGGCGGGTTTCATGGATTCCGGGAATTTGAAATTCTTGGAGATATTCGGAAGATTTGCCCGACTCATTGTACCCAGGCTATCGAAGAATTACATAAATTATATCCTGAAAAATATATCTCCGGCGGTGCCGGAAAAGAAATCGAATTATAAGAACAAATTTAGAAAGGAACTTATCGTGGCGGAGCAAAGAGATCGAATGGCAGAGATGCAGGAACAGGATCAACGGATTGAACAAAACCTCGCAATGATTAAATACCGGATCGCCGTGTTCAGCGGCAAAGGTGGTGTCGGAAAGAGTACAGTGGCGGTCAACTTGGCGTATTCATTGTTAAAGAAGAAATTGAAAGTCGGTTTGCTGGATGCCGATATTACCGGGCCGAATATTCCTCAAATGGTGGGATTATCGGGTATGCCGGAGATGATGGATCAGCACCAGATTCTGCCGCAGATCAAAGATGGACTGCGGGTGATTTCAATTGCCCCGATGATTCCCAAAGATCAGCCGGTCATCTGGCGCGGACCATTACGCTCGGGCACGATTTCCCAATTTCTGGCGGATGTAGTTTGGGATGAACTGGATATACTGGTGACGGATTTACCGCCGGGAACCGGAGATGAAATTCTGACAGTTTCCCAAAAGATTCACCCACAGTTAGCGATTATTGTGACGACGCCTCAGGAAGTTTCCTTATTGGATTGCCGGCGGGCAGTAAACATGGCAAAGAAATTAAGTATTCCTAAAATTGCTGTTGTAGAAAATATGTCGGGACTGATTTGTCCGCATTGCAGCGAGACGATTGATTTCTTTGGTACCGGCGGCGGTGAACAAATGGCGAAAGATTTGGATGTTACATTCTTAGGTCGAATTCCGATGGAGAAGCAGAGCCGGGAATGTGGTGATAATGGTACACCGGTGGTTTTAGAATACCCGCAATCGCAAACAGCAATTACTTTCAATGAAATATCCGGGAATGTGATTAATTTGCTGAAAAAATAGGATTTATGGATAATGAAAATAGCCATTGCCAGCGGAAAAGGCGGGACGGGAAAAACCACGCTATCGACCAATCTGGCTGCTTTTCTGTCAGAAAAGGAACCTGTTGTCCTGGCTGACCTCGATGTGGAAGAACCCAACTCTGGGCTGTTTATCCATGGTGAATTAACGCATCAGGAAGATAAATATAAAATGGTGCCAGAGTGGAAATCCGATACCTGTACGCTTTGTGGAATATGCCGGGATGTATGTAATTTTCACGCGATTGTGCATCTGGCGGACGAAATCATGATTTTTCCGCAGCTCTGTCACAGCTGCTATGCCTGCTCGGAATTATGTCCGACAAACTCATTGCCTATGATTTCGGAAAAAATGGGTGAGCTCCGGGAATTTCAAGCGCAAAAATTGACATTCATCGAAAGTAAGCTGGATATCGGGCAGGAGCAGGCAGTTCCTTTGATTGGCCAGACTTTGCGCTATGTGGATGAGAATTATCCTGATGTCAACTTAAAAATCTACGATTCACCACCGGGGACATCCTGCCCGGTCATTGAAGCGACAAAAAACGCTGATCTGGTTATCCTGGTGACTGAGCCGACGCCCTTCGGATTGCATGACCTCAAACTGGCGATAGATACAATCAGCAAGTTGAAAAAACGCTTTGTTGTAATTATCAACCGTTATGGAATTGGTAATGATGATGTTATCAAGTATTGTGACAGGGAAACCATCCCGATTGTTGCGAAAATCCCAAACAGTAAAGCGATTGCAGAACGATACAGCCGAGGGGAATTACTCTACTCGGCAGTGCCGGAATTTCGGGCAGAGCTGGATAAAGTTATTGATTTTATCAATACGCTATACCGGGAGCTAAGCCGATGAAAGAAATTGTTGTTATTTCCGGCAAGGGCGGCACAGGGAAAACATCTTTGACGGCTTCGTTTGCTGTTTTAGGCGGTCGGGATGTGATTGTGGCGGATTGTGATGTGGATGCGGCGGAT
>JAFGXZ010000259.1 GCA_016936335.1 Fidelibacterota bacterium | reverse complement strand
TCCTTACGTCGTTCATTTGTTCGTACAAGGCGTTGCTGGTAACGCCATTCATCTATCTTTGCGTGGTTCCCGGATATAAGTATTTCCGGAACCTGTAAATTACGATATTCACGGGGCTGAGTATAAATCGGCCCTTCCAGCAGATCATCGGCAAAGGAATCAGATTCCGCCGATTCATAGGAATTCAATACTCCCGGAATATGGCGGAGAATTGTATCGGCAATGACAAGTGCCGGCAGTTCACCGCCGGTCAGCACATAATCACCGATACTGATCTCTTCGTCCACCAGGTTCTCCATCACCCGCTCATCGATACCCTTGTAATGTCCGCAGAAAAAAATAATATCGTTACCATTCGCCAGATCAACAGCGATCTGATGCGTCAGAAGTTTTCCCTGCGGAGACGGGCAGATGACTTTGAAAGCTTTGTCACCATGCAATTCCTCAAGCCGGTCATAGGCTTGAAAAAAGGGTTCCGGTTTCATGACCATGCCGGCGCCACCACCAAAGGGCTTATCATCCACCTGGCGATGTTTGTCATGTGTAAAGTCCCGTAAATCCCAAACCTGAAAAGTGACCAGATTGTTATCAACGGCTTTTTTAAACATACTTTCCGACAGATAAGTTTTGATCATTTCCGGAAATACAGTCACAAACCAGATCGTCATCTACATTTCCAATCCATCAATCAGATTTACCCGTACCAGTTTTTTTTCATCATCAATGTTCTTAATAAATTCATCGACAAAGGGAATAATAATCTCTGCGCGATCAGTTTTCACAATTAATCGTTGCTGAATTTCGTTCAAATCGACGTCCGCGACTTTCCCAATATATCGGTTCTCAGATTCAGTATAAACAGTATATCCAATGAAACGAACCGGGGTATCGTCAATGATATCATCTGCCGAAATAAATACAGTGACACCTTTCAGGTAATCTGCTTCTTCCCGTGAATTAACATCCTTCAATTTTAAAAAAGCGTTGCTTCCCTGGAGACGTAAATATTCTATATTCCAAGGATGCAAGTGGTCGGGATCATCTCCCAGCCAGACAGTCCTTATTCGTTTTTCAAATTCGATGTTTGCAGAATTTAGCGAAATGAGCAATTCACCTTTTAATCCATGACTTTTCTGAACAAACCCTAAAGGAATTTTGCTCTGTTCGCCATCCACAATTATTCAATGATTTCTAAGATCGCCCGCTTTTGGCCCTGCTTTGCAGCCGCAGCTGTCAGCAGAATTCGGATCGCTTTCGCCGTACGACCTTTTTTGCCAATTACCTTCCCCAGGTCACCTTCTTTTACCTGCAATTCCATAATGACAGTTTTTTCACTGTCGATTTGGGAAACTTTTACCTCATCAGGATGATCAACCAATTTCTTGACAATGTACTCGACGAAGTCTTTCATAACTGTTTCTCCTTATCACTGGTTTCTGATTACGTCATTTATTCCAAAGGTAATCGGTACAATTTAAGAAAAAATTATCAAGAAAATAAAAATTAAAAAAAACCTGTCTATGAAAAGATTACTCGGTGTCTTTGTTTTCTTCTGCCGATTTCTCTTCAGTATCAGGTACTGTTTCCGTTTCTTCTTTTACTTCTTCGACGGTCTCAATCGGCGTTTCTTCCGATTTTACTTCCTCAACAGGTGTCTCATCTGGTACAACTTCTTCAACCGGTTTTTCTTCAGTGATCACTTCTTCGTTGACAACAGCTTCGACCTCAGGTACAAGTTCCGGTTCAGGAGCAATAACTTTCTCTTCTTTTACAGCCGGTTTGTCCGTGGTTTTTTTATCTTCCTTCAGTTTTTTTGCCAACTCGAATTTCTGCATTTCGACATTACGAACCTGTTCACTGGCATTACTCCGGGTCAGATGCCAATCCAGTGCGATACCTTCTTTTTGAAATAAATTAAAGACGGTCTTTGTTGGTTCGGCTCCTTTTTCAAGCCAATTTAGTACTTTTTCCTTGTCAATAATTACTTCAGCAGGCTTGCTAACCGGATTGTAATGACCAACTTTTTCAAGATAACGTCCATCACGACGTGAGCGGGAGTCCATTACGACGATGCGGTAAAAGGGACTCTTTTTTCTGCCCATACGAAGTAATCTGATTTTAACTGCCAATGATTCCTCCTTTGTGTTATTATCACATTCCAAAAGCAGAGAGATTTGGGGGTAATTTCATTTTACTCATCTGCTTACTCATTTTTACCAATTGCCAATATTGATTCAACAAGCGATTCACATCACTCGGCTGGGTTCCGCTTCCACGGGCAATTCGTTTTCGACGACTTCCGTTTATCAGGTTCGGTTTTTGCCGTTCCTGCCGTGTCATCGACTGAATAATCACCTCAGCGCGTATCAGTTCCCTGTCATCAACTTTGATATTTTTTGATTTTAATTTTGAAAAGCCCGGGATCATATCGAGAATATCACCAATTGGTCCCATCTTTTTTATTTGCTTTAATTGATCCAGGTAATCTTCAAGAGTAAACTGTTGTTTCAACAGCTTTTTTTCCAGTTTTTCTGCCTGCTCGACATCCATGGCAGCCTGTACTTTTTCAACCAGCGAAACGACATCACCCATTCCTAATATTCGATTGGCGATGCGGTCAGGGTGAAACACTTCGATGTTTTCCGGCTTTTCACCAGTGCCGATATACATAATCGGTTTTCCGGTCACATTTACTATCGAAAGCGCTGCGCCACCACGTGTATCGCTGTCCATTTTTGTCAGGATAATGCCATCAAATCCCAATTGTTCGTTGAATGCGGTGGCTGTGTTCACGGCATCCTGGCCGGTCATACCGTCAGCAACAAACAAAATGTTCTGGGGTTTCAGGTTTTTCTTTAGTGCTTCCAGCTCTTTCATCATCTCTTTGTCAATATGAAGGCGGCCGGCTGTATCGACAATCACGGTATCAAGATGTTGTTTTCGGGCAAAATCGACTGCTTCAGTGGCACGTTTGATAACCTTTGATTTTTCCGAAAAAACAGGAACACCAATCTGTTTTCCCAATATTTCCAGCTGCTGCATCGCGGCCGGCCGGTACACATCGACCGAAACCAGTAAG
>JAFGXZ010000258.1 GCA_016936335.1 Fidelibacterota bacterium | reverse complement strand
TTCTCGTCTGCCGCGCAGTCTGGCGATTGGATTTGGTTATGAACCGTATTATGGATTGACGACCAATTTTATGATCTTTCAGGCGATTGGAACTCAGAAAACCCAGTACCGCGCCGGTTTGGAATACCGGGTACTTGACTGGATGGTTCTGAGAACCGGCGTTAATACCGATCCCAATCGAATCGGTCTCGGTTTCGGAATCGAGAAATGGGGCGTTCTGATGGATTATGCATTTATCAGTCACCCGGTACTTCCAGAAACCCATCAATTCAGCATTGGTTATTCATTTAAAAAACATGATTAATTCTATGATAAAAATAAAAATCCTAGTTTTAGCGGTTTTGACGCTTCTGGGAACAATTTTAGCAGCGCAAACCGAAAAAATCGATCTGAATACGGCGTCTGAATCGGAAATTGCTTTATTGCCAATCACTGAACAACAGCGGCATGATATTTTGGAATGGCGTGATTATATCGGCCCTTTCGAAAGCATCTACGATCTTCGTAAGATTAAAAGCATCGACTATGATACATTCCTGAATCTGAAAGAATTGACCCTATTGTCGCCGGTTTTTCTGGCCCAATCGCAAAAGCGCGTCGAAGACAATTATTATAAAGTTGAACAATGGATATCCGACGATGGCGCCAGCGAGAACTTTGTCAACAACTGGATTGATATGCTTTCCAATCCGGTGAATGTCAACAGCATTGGTTATTTTGAAATGCTGAACCTTGCCGGATTATCTCCCATTGATGCAGTGGCAGTCGTCAAACGGCAACATCAGGGGGAAATAAAAAACCGTACGGATTTGCGCAGCACCGAGGATTTGTCTTATTACGGATTTTCGAACCTCGAAGATTTTATTCAGTATTCTGATGATGAAGTTGCGCGTTCCTTCGGCGGCAGTTTTTCAACAGTGATTAAAAATATTACTCTCAGCCAGACACCCAGTGACGATGCTAATTCATATTCCGACTTTATCCGGCTCGATCATCCACTGGATGTCTATTATAAAATGCGCCTGCACTGGGGAACCAAGTACCGGCTTGAAACTTCCTATCTGAGAAATATGGGCGAACCGAATATTTATTTTGATAATTCGAAAATCCCGCAATTCAAGGCATTTTTCGAAGCCAACCAACTAAGTGACGGCATACTTAAACTGAACAAAGTTATTGTCGGTGACTATATTGCCTCCTTTGGGCAGGGCGTGACATTTGAAGCCACCGATTTTTTCATGCCCCGTAAAACGGGATATGCATGGCGGAAGCGCCTGAATGGCATCAGCGGTAATGCTTCCCGTACGACACAATACAGCCTGAGGGGTGTAGCAGCGGAAGCACAGTTCGGTAATCTTATCGGGACCGGTTTCATATCCTATAATTCACGGGATGCCATCGTTAACAGTGACAGTTCCTTTTCAACGTTAATTACGATGTATCCCCGTCTCGATCACGGTCTGTATGACAGCATTTCAATGTCAATTACAAATTCTGTGAAAGAATTATTGCTTGGCGGGAATGTCAAATACTCTTTTGTGCCTGGAACTTATATCGGACTTACAATGTATCAAAGCTTGTACGACCGGCCGCTGGATTTACAAGTGGAAGAAACCTTGCTGGATCCCACTGGAGTGAGTAAGTATCTGACCCAGATTGGCAATTCCGCTGATTCTGAAATTGCGTCAAGTTTTGAATCCGATGAAACTTCAAATCTCTGGTCCAAAGCCAGAGCCAAACGAACTGTCGCCGGTCTTGAGTTCATGACAGTAGTAAAGAACATGACGATCCAGGGCGAGTACGCGACGCTGGTAAAAGATTCCGATTTATTGAATATCTCGTCAAATCCATCGGCACTTGTACTGTCAGGATTCATGCAGTTTGACAATCTGAATTTTCTGGTGGTTTACCGGGATTACGATCTGAATTTTGACAATCCCTATCAGCGTTCCTTCAGTAATTATCAACGGTTCAAGGGCACAATTTACGAAGATGTTTTCTATCTGCGTGATCCGGTGCTGGGATATCTTTATTCCGCAACCGCTCAGCCTCAGGCTGAACGGGGATTGTATTATTCGACACGGTATCAATTGCATCGATCATTGGTTGTGACTGCTGAGCATGACATCTGGAGACGGGTTGCCGATAACGCTCAGTATAACCGACTGGTGCTGAACCTGGAATACCGTCCGGTTTTCAAATACCGTTTCCGTATCCGTCAGAAATGGCAGCACCGGGATAAAACCAATGTACTTTCACCGGTTTTTTACCAAGCCAATGAAACCCGGATGGAAGCGATTGTTCGAATGTCCAAATTCAATCAGATTCGGATACTGTATTCGGTAGGCTTTACAGAATTCACTCCACGTTCGCGGTTAGTGACGAACGCTGAGACCGGCGGAACATCCTTCGTTGGCAATGCCGGTGCTTCCAGCGATGCTTTGGGTATGACTGTGACACATAATGTCAACGAACGTCTGAAACTAATGGGCTCTCTGATGACGTATAAAGGTTTTTTATGGAACTTTGAAGATACGGATTTCCGGATTTTTAATTCCGATACCCGGGCGCTGCATGGCTGGATTTCAGTATTCTCGCGTCTGTCTCAGGATTTTTCAATCCGTTTCAAATATAGCTTTGATCTGCACACTCCAATGACCAATATCGTCGGTGCAGGATATAATGTTGGCACTCCGGAGAGTCCGGTTTATTCCGCTCAAGATGAGATTAACTATGAAAAATTCACGTCTGATTTCAGACTTCAATTCGATTATAGGTTTTAAATGAAACAGAGATTTTTTATTTCAGCGATAATTTTAATGATTGGTTCACTGGTCTTCGGACAAAGTTATTTTAGCCCGATGGTTGGCGATTTACCTGTTTCAGGCGAATCCCGGCAACTGGCACTTGGTTTTTCCGCTTGGGGCAGTGCCGGAAGCGCTACAGCGTTGTCAACAAATCCTGCACTTGCCGGAATCAATTCCCGTAAAGTTTCGGTTTTTGCCGGAATCAATGGGTATTCGGTCAAGGAAAAACGCTCATTCCCGGTGCAGGACAGTTTCGGCGATTTTCTGGCGGATAACAGTTATGTCGTCAATAACAACTGGTTCCCGGAATTTCAGTTCAGCGTCAATTATCAACTATTTTCCCGACTAAACCTGGCGTTGATGTACCAGCAAAAATATCATCATGATTTTATTTATGAAGAGGAGGTGCGCGGATCGGTGTTCGGACAGTACAACCGCGACCCGCTGGTTGGTTATCACCGGATTCAAAATACCGGTTCCGATGCAAATATATCAGCAGGTGCTTCATTTAAACTGTTCAACGGTATTTGGCTGGGTGCTGGAATCACCGCAATTGTTCCGGGAACTTATACAGAAAAGTACGAGATTGAAGTCTTGATGGATAGTGATATCCTGGCATCAGATACGACGGTATCCTATACTGCCGAACCGGAAATAACATCACGGATTGTACCTAATTTCGGCGTTGTTGCTGAGTTCGGTAACTATGTGACATTATCAGCCGCTTATAGATTTGCTTCCGAATCCGAGCAAAAAAAGGGTCTGATTTTTCCTTATTTCGATGAAATTGAGGCATTGCCACAATTCATGATCAATAGTGCTGGATTAATTTCCAGTATGTCGCGTGATTATCCGGGCGAATTACGACTGGGGCTGGCTTTAAAAGCGCAAAACATCATACCAACCCAGATATTTTTTGAATTTGTGAATCAGAACTGGGAAGCTTTGGATTTCCGGTTTATATCTGCAACTGATGTGAAGACAAATGAGACATTCAAATTTCGTAATATCTGGAAAATGAGTGTCGGTGTCGAACATATCTTCTTTTCCGGGATACCGTTCAGAGTTGGTTTTTTCCATGATCCCAATCCCATCGATGCAGGAATGGATCGCAACTGGTTCAGCGCCGGAACCGGTTACCAATTGGATAATCTGACACTTGAGATTTCCGGTTCCTTCTCCAATACCGAATATCAATATAGTGATCTGTTCATTCCGCTGACTAATGAAGAACGGGTCGCATACGATACTGTTCGCGAAGCTTATCTGGTTGGCATGTTAACCCTGAAATATGATTTTTAATTTATGAAACCAACAATTTACGTAGTACTATTTATCTCTTTACTGGTTTCACCTACGCTTGTTGCGTTGGATTATCCTGCGGATGAATTTCTGAAAGTTGTGACCATATTTACCAATGATATTCACGGCGGAATCGATCGAAGGGAAGCCAGTTTTATCAATCCTGATTTTCCACCAACATTGGGTGGCGGGGCAATTGCCGGACGCTATATTCTGCAAAAAAGAGCAGAGGCTGAAAAAAATGGCTGGGGTTTCCTGTTGCTTGATCAAGGCGATTTTTACCAGGGAACTCCAATGGGTACCAAATCAGAAGGCGAAGCAGTTATCGAGTACATGAATACAGTCGGCTATGATTTATTAACTGTTGGTAATCATGATTTTGATAACGGCTGGAAAAATTTAAAACGGCTTTCGGAAATCGCAGATTTTCCATTTCTTGCCTCGAATTTATATCGTCGGTCTACCGGCAAACTGGTTGAATTTGTTAAACCATATATCATTAAAGAAATCCAGGGTGTTAAAATCGGAATTATCGGTGCGACACTGACGTCAACACCCAGTATGAGTTTTCCCGAACATGTCGAAGATTTGGATTTCCATCCTGAGGTTAAAGCCATTAAAAAATACATCCCGGAACTGAAATCCCAGGGTGTCAATATGATTATCGTATCGACCCACGCCTGGCTGGCATATAATCCCGAAGAGGGATATAAGGAAATGCTGGCAAAGTTGGAAACAGGAAAGACTGGTGACAATTATGGTTCCAGTGCGCAGGCAATTGCACATCTGGTTCCGGGAATCGACGTTATGTTTTCTGGTCATTTGCATCGTGGATTTTACAAACCCTGGGAAGACCCTGTAAACCATACGCTAATTTTTCAGAATTATGCAAATGGCAGCAACCTGGGGCATGTGAATTTTTATATCCACCGTAAAACCGGGACTCTTGCCGGATATGATTATGTTTCCGACGACGGCGCTATCTTTACGCTGTTTGAAGATGATTTTTTACCCGATACGGTAATTGCCAGGCAAATTGATTATTGGGTTCAAAAAGCCGAAGCCGGATTTGATGAAGTCATCGGAATTGCAACCGGTCCTGTATCCCGGTCAAACAGTGGCGAATCTCCGATGGGAAATCTGCTGACTGATGCTATGCGTGAGGCAAGCGATGCAGATATTGCTTTTTCCAACCATGGCGGTGTTCGGTCCGATCTTAGCGCCGGGGCTATAACGCCTCGTCAAATCTTTTCGGTTATGCCTTTTGGTAATCGGGTCGTCGTATTAAGAGTTACTGGTGAATTTCTAAATGCCCTTGTCGAAGATCGGGTTTCCGGCAACAGTCGGGGAATGCTGATCTCCGGTGCTGAAATTGTCATTGATCGCTCAAAACCGGATGGATCACGGATTAATAAGTTTTTTATTGGTGGCAGGCCCATTGAAAAAGAAAAGGAATACATGCTGGCAGTCTCTGATTATCTCGCCGAAGGTAACTCTGGCTACGAACGGTTGACCACAATTTCACCGGACCAGATAAATTATTCAGGCATTCTGCTGCGGCAATCGTTAATTGATTACATTAAAAGTCACTCACCTATTAAACCGGGAACCGATGGACGCTGGAAAGAAATTGGAAAATAGCGTCACATAAAATAGTTCAGATCATTATGTTTAATAAATATTTACTATTCTTTATATATTTTGGAGTTTTCAGACTTAGTTCTTGTCCTGATAATGATATAATAAAAACAGAATCTTTTATTCCAAAAATACAGTCTGTGAATTTTCTTTCAAATACGCAACTGGAAATTACGTGGGAAAGTCCGGAAGATCAGGAAATTGTAGGATTGTTGTTATCCAGAAAAGTTGGTGAGGAGGAATGGGATGATAATTACCACGAATTACCAATTGAGCTTAACTATTATATCGATTCATTAAATATTGTCTCAAATATTATCATTTCATATCGTTTA
>JAFGXZ010000257.1 GCA_016936335.1 Fidelibacterota bacterium | reverse complement strand
TTTCCATATTGATACTCCGCCGGGAAACAGCCCCGAACATTCGGACCGCAATTCCATGTTTTTCCAACAATCCTTCACCAACCGCTGCAATAACTGCTAAATCGTCCTCGGTAATAATCGTCTTCACTGCAGTCAGTTTCAACCCGGTCACTGCCTGAAATGCCGGCTGAAGATCTTTAAGTCCCAATAAAAAATTGATCGATGTCTGTGAAGTGATCACCGATTTGATATTGATGCTTTTGTGATCCATTTCCCGGGTCACTTTCGCCAAAATACCCGGTTTATTCCCGACGCCCGGACCTTCCAGCTTCAGAATACAAAAATCGTCGCTGTAGGTGACACTTTTAATAATATCATCTTTGCGGGTACCATTATCACTGATGATGGTATATGGTTTGTCGGTAAATTCGGTCTTTGCGATATTAAAAATTCGGATCGGTATCCGTTGTGTCATTAACGGCTCAACGGTTCGCGGATGCAGGATCTTCGCCCCGAAATAGGCCAGTTCCGCTGCCTCGGTATATGTCAGTTGATGAATACCGTGAGTTTCTGACACCAATTTGGGATCGGCGGTCCTGAAGCCATCAACATCTTTCCAGATATCAAGTGATTCGGCACCAATACAGGATGCGATAGAAGCGGCTGTATAATCACTCCCACCGCGACCGAATAAGGTTACTTTACCTTCTTTTGAAACACCATAAAAACCTGGAACGATTGCGGTTTTTTCTCCCGATAACCGATTTTTCACGGGTTCATTACTGGCTGAAAAATCAACTTCGGCATTACCAAATTCCCCGTCGGTAATCAACTGCATATCTTCAGGCGTCACCTCTTCACAATCGACGCCCCGATCCTGCAACAAGGCTGTCATTATCGCTGCACTCAACCGTTCGCCGAAACTCATCACAATATCCGAAACAAAGGGTGGAATCTCACCGATATAATTAACGCCCTGAAGATACCGTTTCAAAGATTTGATCCGAATATCGAGGAGTTCCCGTGCGCTGTTTTGAATATTTTTATTGCTGATTAATGTAAATATCGTATCCCGTTTTTTGGCTATTAAAACGTCCAGATTCTCACCGATTGCTTCATGATCATGTTGCGCTTTAAACAGCATCTCTTCAAGCATGTTGGTAATTCCGTAAAAAGCCGATACTACGACAACCAGCGGCCGGTCATATTTTCGGATTACTGACAGGACATATTCGATATCCTGCATCGTCCGCAGGTTTGAGCCACCAAATTTTACAACGATTTTAGACATATCATCAATCCTTATACCGAAATTGTTTCTATAAGTCGGCTGCTTTTCGGAGAAACTGAATTAAAAATAGTAATCTGAATGACAAGAAGAGCTTAACTCTGAAGAATAAGCAAAATTAATACAATAATTAATTTATTGAAAGTGGTTTCATAGGTATTTGTTAAAAAGAAGTTCTGATCAAATGGCCAATGAATCACCAAAGTATTTACTTATGGAGACCTTTGACAAACCCATTTCTTTCTGGACAATGCCTCCATTCCAGTAAATGATTCATCATGTCACATTTTTGAAGACCATTTTACGGTCATAATTGGATGCAAATCGTTTATTATTGTCGATTTTAAAGAGCAATTTACCCGGTTTTTCCATCCGGGCATAGTTATCCCACTATGCGGGACACTTTGTCAACTGACCAGCCCTCATGATATTATAGATAATGCAATTCATCGTGAACCGAAGATCATTCCGAGGCAATGTTTTTGCCATCGCCAGATCAAGATTAAGTATTCGTTTCATGTAGGCAAAAGGATGCTCCACCTGAGAACGAATCGATGACAGGCGTTTGTTGCGACGCTTCTGTTTGTCCGACAATTTCTGTCCTCGACGGGCTTTATCCAATATCCCATAATAGACGCCATCTTTGCGACTGCGACGTTTGATTTCGTCTTTGGAGTAGGCTTTATCACCAAAAAGGGACTTCTCATCTCCAATAAGCAATTTCTCTGTCTCGGTACTGTCATGAATATTAGCCGATGTAAAACTTCTCGATCGGATCAGTTTGCTCTCCACATCCGTACCGATATGTCCTTTATAACCGAAATAATATTTCCCGTTTTTCTTCGTTGATTGGGCGTTCATATCAACTTGGCTTGAAGGCCTCACGGATAGTTCCTGACGACGCTGTTTGCTAAGAGGACGGTTGCTCGATTTCATGATCGTAGCATCTACAATGGTTCCTTTCTTCACAAACAATCCTTTGCTCTCAAGGTCATCCGTGATCATCTCAAAAAGTTTATCCGTTAATCCCGCTCTAATCAGAGCCTCTTTAAACCGCCAGATAGTACTATGATCCGGTACTGTTGTATCCAGACTGATACCGGCAAAGCGTTGAAAGGAAAGACGATCATTGAGTTGATCTTCCAACTCCGGATCTGACAGATTATACAGATATTGGATGAATAACACCTTGCACATCATCAGGAGTTCTTTGCGAGGACGACCACCGACCATTTTATCGGTCTTGTCTATGACGGAAAACATACTCACAATGCGGTCCCAATTCACAAAGCCTTCGATTTCCGATAATTTCTTTTCCGAACGAGTCACTTTACGATTTTGATTGACCTGGTAATCGCCTAAACTTATTTGATGTGCTTTCTTCATCGTTCTCTCCTGTATTTTCTCTACAGGCAATATAGCTAAATCCGGAATATTTTAAAAATATTTAGATGTGGGTTTTGCAAAGATTCCTA
>JAFGXZ010000256.1 GCA_016936335.1 Fidelibacterota bacterium | reverse complement strand
GATTTAAAAGTTCCTTCGATGTTATCTTCAATATAGATACTTAATGTTTTTAAATCTGGAAACTCGTCGAAAGTGTACGAACGTTTTGTTGAACTTGCACCATAATAATTAAATACTGAATCAACAATAACACCGTCGCCCCTATTAAAATCATAACGATAATTCACACCCGTTAAAATCGAATGCTGTGAATTGATAGTTTTTATCACTTGCCTGCGCTGCAATATCCCGGAAATATTCCACTCTTTGCCAATTTCATCTTTCTCCCCAACATATCCATAGGCCGTATCCGCGATCATCGAATCAATCTGGGCTTCTACTCCATCAACAATTACGGTAAATGTTGAATCTCTATCATAAATGACCATATCACTTTTCCAAATTTCATTGTGATTTTGTTTCCGGGCTAAATTAACATTGAAATGGCTATGATACTTTATTTTATTGCTCTTATCGAAATCCAGGTCAAACGAATTGTTTAAATAATAATCTCTGCTAAAACTTCTTATCTTTTTTTCGTCCTCGGGCTCCTGATTAACAATCAGTTGTGTATAATCGGTACTCAGCCTAGCCTGGAGTCGATCATCAAATGCTTTTCGGGAAATATTTGTTTTTAAATAATACCGGTCTACGGCATCGTTTTCTAAACGTAAATCTCGCTCACTCCTTGCCCAGTTTGCACTATAATCAAAAACATTTCGGAAAACATTAAACCCATGAATAAAACTGGCCTCTTTGGTATCGGGATTAAATTTAAATTTTATTTTAGGTGCCATTACGCCTGTTTTTGTCTTCACCGACACAGCGCCACTACTTAAATTGCTGTATTCTGCTGATGCAATACCGGCCAATACTTCAACCGATTCCAAATTATCTGCCGGTAATGTCCGTAAATCCCGACCTATTCTTCCGTCTGAACCCAAGCCAGCATCATTCGATAATTCATTTCCGTCAACGATAATTCCTGTTCCAAAGGACTCAAGTCCATCAACATTACCAGCACCGGTTGCAACAGCTCTAATTCCGACATAATTCGACGATGACAAACCCGGATTTCTCGACTTTTCAACTCCCGGGATTAATGACAGAACGTCTCCCAGGTTGGTCGCCTGCATATGTTCAATTTCACCGGAACTGATTTTACGGGTCGTCACTACATCTTCGGGAATTAGTTCCTTTTGCTCACTGCAAACTTCGATACCACCGAGCATAAAACAGTAATCGGTGTCATCCTTTTTTGCTTTTCTTAACAATTTAATATTGACGGTGTAGTCTTTATCCGATTCAACCATTAAATCAAAAAACACGTTCTTATAATAGCCGTCTTTGACCACTTCTATATTATATTTGCCCGCTTCCACGTTGTTAATGAAAAAATTACCAGTCGTTCCCGATACCACTGTCCTTGAGAATTCCGCATCGCCCGGTTTCAGTAATATTACCAAGGCGTCCGGAATACTCCTTTTCTCCATATGGCACTGAACTTTTCCGGATATCGTCGATGCTAAAATCTGGGCGGATAAAAATATCCCCACTAATACACCGAACAAGACTTTTTTCATGTATTCGCCCTTACTATATAGAATAACCAAATCAATAGAACATGCATCATTAATATATTTAATTTCCAATGATTATCAATAGTAATTCCTTTATTTAAACATATCCAGGGAATTTTCATCCAGGTCGCCGGAAACAGAAATGATGTAGTTGTTGACATCCAGATACTTATTTGCCATTCGTTGAACATCCTCTTTTGTGACCGACATGATCCGATCCCTGCGCCGATCAAAATGGTCCAGCGGTTTTTTATCCTGAAGCTCTTCGAAGATGATTCCGGCAATGTCATCAGTCGTACGGGTTTGCAGGGTCAACAACGAGATTTTCCGGGCCTTCGCTTTGGTCAATTCTTCGTCACTGATGCCATCTTTCTGAACTTTTTCAATTTCTTTTAAAATCCCCTGGACCATTTTTACCACATTGTCTTTATCCAGTTCCGTGCGAATATTCCAGTAGCCGCCATGGTCCCGTATCCAAAGCTGACTTTTAATCCCATAACTCAGCCCTTGTTTATCACGGAGTTCGATTCCCATCCGGGACGTCAGCGAGCTGCCGCAAAGAATATGCTCCAGTATTTTTAATGTTTCCAAATCTTCAATATCCGTGGTGATGCCACCGTCAATGGGATTGAATGCCATATCCAGACGACATTGCTTGTATTCGGGATTATTGAATACATAAACAAACTTTCCCTGAATCGGCTTAATCTTCGAAAATCCAATATTATTATCCTGGGATCTGTGCTGCCAGCTGCCGTAAGTAGCATTGAGTTTTTCCCGAATCCAGTCTTTGCTGAAATCACCAACAACAACCATTTTCAGACGATCCGGGCTGTAATATTTATCATAAAACCGAACCAGATCCTCACGGGTAGTATTTTCGATGGTTTCTACCGTTCCGGTATAAGGCAAGGCATACTGGTGACCCTCGAATACCTGCTCGAACATCGTGTAAAAGGCTTTCATCGTTTCGGTTTTTTTGAAGTCCCTGGCATTGGAAAGCAAACGAGGACGCACTTTGATCATCTCTTCTTCCGGGAAACTTGGATCCGCCAAAACCTCATAAGTCCCCTGTAACATCTTATCCGTGTTCTCTGTCAGTGAGTACCCCGTAAAAACAATTTTGTTCCAGGACTGTCCAAAATCAAACTGATAGGGTGTAAACGAACGCTCTTCCAATAACTCTTCATAGGAACGTTTTGAGCTTCCTCTTGCCAGCATCGCATTTGTAAAAATACGAATGCCGGGATTTTCAGCGTCTTCCACCAACCGGCCGGTTTCGATAAATCCCATGATGCAAACGGTCGGAAAATCATGACTCTCAATCATATACACCGGAATACCGTTATCAAGTTTAAATGAATCAACCAGGCTGGCAATCGGATTCGGCGCGAGAACCTCGCTCAGGCGGGGTTTATAGAGTTCCCGCACGTCCTCTTTTTTGCCAAACAATTTAGCCATTCGTCCGGTTTTAGAATTCATATTGTCTTCAAGATCAATATCCGGTTCCGAAATATCACCGTCATGAGCAATTTCATCTCCAGCTTCGTCACTTTTATCGGTTTTTAGACTACTGTCCGAGACTCTCGCGCTGGAATCGGGAAATGAATAACAGACCACCATCTTATCTTTATCAAAATATTGATTGGCCACGCGTATAATGTCATCCTTCGTGACCCCGGTAACCAAATCATCCCACTGATTAATATGCTGCCAGCTGACAAAATTATCATATGTGGCAATGCGGTCTCCCACATCACTGATGTATTGATCACCAGTCAATTCGCTGAAATTCAGTCTGTTTTTAATTTTCTGTAAATCATAATCGGCGACCGGATAGTTTTTTAAACTATCAATCTCTTCCCAGATAATTGTCTCCACCTCTTCCATTGAGGCACCGGGTAAAAGGCTGGTATATATTGAAAAAGGTCGGGGATCTTTGCTGAAACCAAGTCCGCCACCCGCACTTTTACATAATTTCCCCTCTCGCACCAGACGTTTATTCAGACGGGAAGTGGCGCTCCGTGAGGCCAAAATATTTCCCATCACATAGAGAGCAGTGCCATCTTCCTGGAAACGGGTCGGCGCGGCAAAATACATGGCGATGCTTTCATTCAAAATATCCGGGTGTTTGAATTCCAGAATTTTTTTCCCTTCCAGTTCAACATCAAAAAACCGCGGATTTTCCAATTTCGGTCCTTTGGGCACTTTACCGAAATATTTCTCAACTGTTTTCAGCATTTCTTCAGTATCAAAATCTCCGGTCAGTACCAGTGTGGCATTATTAGGTGTATAATTTTTTTTGTAATAGGCATAGGCCTGATCGCGGGTGATATTTTCCAGATCTTCCATCCAGCCAATTACCGGATTGCGATACGGATGACTTTTGTAAAGGAGTGTGTTCAACTCTTCCCGTTTTTTCCCATCGGCACTATTTTCAGTGCGCTGTTTGCGCTCTTCCATAATGACCCTGAGTTCCGATTCAAACTCAACCGGATCGAAGTCACATTTAAACATCCGTTGCGATTCAATGTCAAAAGCCAGTTCAATTTTATTTTTAGGTAACAGTTCATAATAAACCGTTATATCATTGGATGTATAGGCATTGAATACACCGCCATTTGCAGAAATCAACTCGGCAATAGTGCCTTTTGGGAATCGTTTGGTTCCCTTAAACATCATATGTTCAACAATATGAGAGATTCCGGTTTGGCCGTAAGTTTCATAATTCGAGCCAATATTATATGTCAAACGCGAGTAAATGATTGGCGCCGTATGCATTTCATAGGTGATAATCCGTAATCCGTTATCCAGAATATGTTCATTTACTTTAGCGTCATCTATACCAAAGAGCTGCAGTGAAAGCAACCCCGTCAGTAAAATCCCGGTCCGTACAAAATTTCTAATGTTCATCCAGTGCGATTCCTTAAAAAATAATCTATTTTCTTTGATATTCATATAATTATTGTTTTCAATCATTATGCCAAACCGTCGTGATCTCTTATTCAAGACGAGAGTCACGGAAATACCACAAAAGATGGAACCTTATCGCCCGACAATTATGTCGATGCATGCGACATAATTGTCGGTTTCTTCTTGTTTACCGAAAAGATTTAATCGGGAGTTATCCTAGTATTACCCCTGAATATTAAACCAAAATATCTCACTGAATATTGGCTGGCATTGCTTTTGCCGTGGTTCATGCAGCGATTAAAACCTTGACAAAATGATTACACCAATAAAAACGCACCAAACCAAAATTGAGAGTGAAAATGGAAAACGTTATTGAATGCGTAAATCTGACGCATAGTTATGGTAACAAATTAATTTACAAAGACCTGAATTTTTCAGTCCAAAAAGGTAAAATATTTGGGATTCTGGGTAAAAACGGCATGGGTAAAACCACGACTATCAACATCCTGATGGGATTTCTTCGACCGACGGGTGGTAACTGCTATGTTCTGGGCGAAGAATCACATAATATCAATCCTAATACACGGGCAAGAATTGGTCTGCTTCATGAAAGTCATGTCTGTTACGAATTTATGACTGTCGCTCAGATTGAAAAATTTTACAGCCGATTTTTTTCCAACTGGCGAAAAGATTTATATTTTGGACTAATCGACCGCCTTGGCGTCACCTATGACCACAAAATTTCCAATATGTCCTGCGGGCAACGTTCACAAGTCGCATTGGGATTGATCATG
>JAFGXZ010000255.1 GCA_016936335.1 Fidelibacterota bacterium | reverse complement strand
TGGGTCGGAATGGCCAAAGAGACCGCCCATCAGTTGGGAACGCCCCTGACATCGCTTCTGGGGTGGATTGAACTTCTGCGCAGCGATTTACCAGACAATGAAAACATCGATGAAATGGCCCGGGACATTCAACGGCTGGAAAAAATCACAAAT
Organism: Fidelibacterota bacterium; assembly: GCA_016936335.1. GTDB lineage: Bacteria > Fidelibacterota > UBA2242 > UBA2242 > UBA2242 > B118-G9. Next base: position 2,956 of record JAFGXZ010000255.1, on the reverse strand, counting down.
CGTTTTTACCGGATTGGTTCAACGCCCGCCGCAGAACGGGTGTCTATTAACAATACTATTCAGGACGCCGTTGATTATTACAATCGCCGGCTGCCTCAACTCGGGCCGGGAGTCAGCATCGAATTTCAGCCTGAAAACGACTATCATATAACAATCATCAAAGACTTGTTTGGATGGGCTATTGAAAATTTGATTAAAAATGCGATCGATGCAGTTCCCCAGGAAAACGGTAAAATTCAAATTGTTACTACGTTGATGAAAAATGACAAGTGGCTCGCAATTGATGTCATGGATAACGGCAAAGGCATCCGTTCAAAGGACAGGGGAAATATTTTTCGTCCGGGATTCAGTACAAAAGAGCGGGGCTGGGGACTTGGATTGAGCCTGACAAAGCGAATTATCACTGAATATCATCACGGAAAACTGTTTGTTGCCGAGAGTAAACCCAGCGAGAAAACGGTTATGCGTATTATGATCAAAGCCATGTAAATCTCCCGGCAGCAACGTTAATACAGAATCAAATGCATTATCTTCGGGATTATTAATTGGCATAACGGTTTGATTCATGTAAATTTCCAATGTGTCAGTGACAATAACATAAGAAGAGTTATGGAATTAACAGAAATATTAACACCCGAATTGGTTTTATTGCCCCTGGAAGCGGACTCAAAAAAAGATGCTATCGTACAACTTGTGGATATTCTGGTACAAAATGGAAAACTCTCCGAATCCGCAGAAGCCAAGGCCGCCGTTTTCAGACGTGAAGAATTAATGACGACCGGGGTTGGCAAAGGGGTTGCTTTGCCACATGGAAAGTATGCCCATATTGAAGATGTCCTGATCTCTTTCGGAATATCAAAAAACGGGGTCAATTTTGACGCAATCGATGGACAACCGGTTCATATTTTTGTCCTGTTGCTGACTCCCGAAAAGTATCCCAGTAAGCATCTGAAATTACTGAGCAAGTTTTCACGAATGCTGAATATTGCCGAATGCCGGCAAGAGTTACTGGCGGCAACTTCGGCACAGGAAATTGTGAATATCCTGATTCAATACGATCAAATCCCGTAAAAATATTCACTAAACACGAGGTATTTACTGTGTATAGCCGACTAAAAGGAACCAAAGACATTCTGCCCGATGAGGTCTATCAATGGCAGTATATAGAAAAAAATATTCGGGATCACCTGGAGCGCAATAATTATCAGGAAATCCGGACTCCTGTTTTTGAAGTAACCGAACTGTTTGCTCGGGGAATCGGTAGCGATACGGATGTTGTTTCAAAGGAAATGTACACTTTTACCGATAAAGGTAATACCAGTCTGACACTCCGCCCGGAACTGACGGCTCCGGTACTGAGAGCCTATATTCAAAACAATCTCGGTCAGATTAATCCCGTTACGAAATTGTACTATATCGGTTCTCTTTTCCGCCAGGAACGCCCCCAAAAAGGACGCCTGCGCCAATTTAACCAATTTGGCTTTGAAATCATTGGCTCTGAGCATCCGGAGGCCGATGCGGAAGTTATTCAAACTGTCTATGCTATTTATCACGACCTTGGTATCAACGATCTCAACGTCCGTCTCAACAGCATCGGCAGCCGGAAAAGCCGCCAGCATTATCTGAAAATATTATATTCCGCGCTGGAAAAACATCTCGGCGATTTCTGTGAAACCTGTCGTCAGCGCTTTGACAAAAACATACTGCGGCTATTTGATTGTAAAGTCGATAGCTGTCAGAAGCTGCTGGATCAATATGCTCCTTCAATACTGGACCACCTCAGCAACGAAGACGTCCTGCATTTTGAGGAAGTTCAGGTGCTTTTAAATGCCGCGTATGTACCCTTTGAAATAGATAGTAAACTGGTACGCGGGCTGGACTATTATACACGGACAACCTTTGAGATCACCAGTTCACTGCTGGGTTCTCAGGATGCCGTATGCGGTGGCGGCCGCTATGATCACCTCTCAGAAGATCTGGATGGTCCTCCGACCCCCGCTGTAGGAGTTGCTTCGGGAATGGAGCGTCTGCTGATGATTCTGAATGAAATCCATGCCATTCCACAACAGGAATCAAACCTGATTTATACTGCCGTGCTGGGAGACAACGCCCGTCAGGTTGCATTTAATCTGGTGTCACTCCTGCGCTTTCACGGGTATACAGTGGAAATGGATTTTATGCGGCGCTCGCTGAAAGCACAGATGCGCGACGCCGGAAAAAAACAGGCCAAATGGGTTATCATTATTGGCACAAATGAAATTCAGAACGATAAAATTGTGCTGAAAAATATGACTTCCGGAGAACAGAAAGAGCTGCAGCTCTCACTGGCTGCAGAGCAGATTGAAAGCATTGTTAAATAAAACCAATATCTGTTACGCCAACAGCAATTACTGATGCCAGTTCTTCCTTTTCCAGTTGAAGACCGTTATTATCGTTTCAGCCGGTTCCTCCGGCAACAATTTGGAGAACGGGTCTACCGGGTTTCGCTGGATGCCGGTTTTAGCTGCCCTACCAGAGACGGCCGATTAGGTATCGGCGGTTGCTTCTATTGTGACAACAGCAGTTTTGCTCGGGACAGAAAAACTTATCTTCCATCGGTAAAAACACAACTGATTCAGGGAATCGAAAGCGCCCGCAAACATCATAAAGCCAAAAAATTCCTGGCCTATTTCCAGGCCTACACCAACACCTACGGTCCTATTAAAGAATTGGAAAAACTGTATCGCTCTGTGCTTGATATTCCCGATGTCGTCGGGATTCTGATCGGGACCCGGCCGGATTGTGTTGACGATAATGTCCTGGCATTGTTGAATGATTTAAGTCAGGAAACCTATCTATCGGTAGAATATGGCATTGAATCTGTTTATAATAAAACCCTGGAATGGGCTCGACGCGGGCATACATTTGAGACAAGCCGACATGCTATTGAAAAAACCAAAAACATGGGTATTCATGT
>JAFGXZ010000254.1 GCA_016936335.1 Fidelibacterota bacterium | reverse complement strand
GTAGAACTGTTATAAAAACGGGTGGTCGGGTAAGCAAAGTCAATATCCTTGGACTTCCCAAATTCTTCGAGGATTTCTTCCCAGATCGCCTGTTGTGCTCCACGGCGGTTTTTTGGTTCACAGAGGTAGCGAATCGCTAGTTGTATACCCGAGTCTTTCACCGTTGTATAAATTGTGGGAGTTAAGTTTTTGTAGAAGATCATAAATTTCTTACTGGCCTCTTTAACTTTACGCTCAGCTGATTTGCTCAGATGTTCGGAATGTTCCCTGGCGATATTTAACATTATCTCCTTGGCTTTTTTCCAGTCGCTCTCGAAAGTTACCAGCACCTTGATTTCATCCCAAATAAACTGAAATCCTTTACTGTAATTGGCCAGAGGCATCGTAAATATCTGACCATTGGGAATATAAATCACCCTGCCGGTGCTTTGATCCGCATCCACCCAATTGCCGATTTCCAGAAGAATGAACTGGAATATCCGGATGTCAATCACATCGCCAGCCTGATTGCCAATCTGTACCCGGTCGCCGACACTAAATGAACGTCGAAACATGATAAACAACCATCCCGCAATATTTGTCAAAGGATCTTTCAGGGAGATCGCAATACCGGCAGACAGTAGTCCAAGATAGGTACCGAGTTCCTTGAACCCTCTGAACCAGACACTGCCAACCATAATCAATCCCAGCAAGACTGTGATATAGGTAATGGTTTTCATCCAGACATAACGGGTTTTCACGTCTTCCGTCTGGCGATAAATGATTCGACGGATAATAAACCGCAGAATCCAGAGGACCAGAATTATAATGATGGTATTTAAAAACCTGATCTGGGCCGAACGTCCCAGGCCAATGGCCGTCTCAATGATCTCAAAAATACGTTCCATCTATACCTCCGGAAATAATGTTTTTAAAACCCGTTGATGTGACATAATCATGCCTGTTTTCATATATCCCCGAAATTTTTTACGAATGATCGGAATTCGAAGTAAAATTCCCGCGATACCATTTATCAGGCGCAATCCGATCTTTTTCTGTGGAAAATCAAACAATCCGAGTTTTTTATACTCACGGTAATCGGCCTGAAACACCATTCGTAAGCGGCCATAAATCTCGTCCCGGAACAGTTTTCTGGCGGCAATTCCGAGAAAAGTTACCGGTTTTATATATTTCTCAACTGAAAATTGAACAGCATCGGCGGCATGCTTCGTAATCCACAAATCGATATCCGGAGAATCGCCAAATTCATCAACGATAAATCCGACCACATTGGCCATTTCCAGTTCCATGTAGGCTTCCAGGATCATACGCAGGTTCGGAATCTGGCTCAACGGTCCGGCAATCAGATAAACAATCTGTTTACCCATTAATCGCGGTGTATGGGTATGAAAAAAGCGTCGATCAAAAAAACATTTCCAGAGTGAGGACAAATATCGATCCCGAATCGTACCGGCGATGACGATAATGTCCGCCGTCTCCAGTTCCTCTTCCCAGAACTGCCGGTAATCGTCTTTGCCATCATAAGCGCATTCAAAATCATAACCGCAGTGCAGGCAGCCACGGCAGGAACCTTTGATCGATAATTCATGAAGATTAATTGTTCGAATGTCTTGAGCGATACTCTTCTGAAAACGCTGTATCATTCCGTTTAAATTCTTGTCCTCGTCCAGCGCATCGGACACCAATACAACCCGTTTTCCCATTGACGAGACCGGTTTATTAACAACACCGGGTTTGTATATAAATTCCCGTTTTATTAACGGAGAAAATCGGGGCTGAACCGGTTGTTTTTCGTTAATAACCTGAAATATGTGTTCAGCAAAAAGCGTAAAACGCTTTTGTTCTTTAACCTTTGTCAAATCCGGCATATCGGCGGTATAGGCACCGGCCATATTCATTTTCAGATCGTCACAGACTGCATGAATATAGTTATGCGCCGTGATATCATAAAATTTGATTGATGTGGAAAAGATCACGGCATGTTTTCCGGCAAATACCCCCATCGTATTTCTTTCAAAAATCAATTCGATAAAGCGCTTGTAATGGGCGTGCACCAGGTAGACATACAGCGGGAACGCCCAGATGACAGCATCAGCGTTGCTGATTTTATCAAGAATTTCATTAAAGGTTTTCTGGTCTTTTTCAATTTTTCGGATTCGCTGGGCGACATGAATCATTTCAAAAGAATGTTCAGGGAATCGTTTTTCCAGAAAATGAATATACTGCATGGTTACACTGACCGCACCCTTCGGGCTGCCGTTCAGTACAATAAATTTCATCGGGGAATTTCCTGCTTTGTTGGAAATATTTAATTTTCTTTCAAAATATCGCTGTCGTAGAGATTCTCAAAGGTCAGCTTATGCCGGGCTTCTTCGGATGCCAGTTTATGAAACACTTTTTGGATTTCGGGTTCGTTCACATCCTCTGCCAGTGACAGGTAAAGTTTTTGTGAAAGTTCTTCACGTTTCATTGCCATAATCAACAAATCCTGGTAGTTATCCGGCGTTTTTTCCTCGGGAAGAACCAGGTATTCACTGATTTTCAGATCATTCACCGATCGGATTACAACGTCCCCAATTTCCTGATTTTTCATCTTTTCAATAATTGTGATATGGTTTCGTTCCATTAATTCGATTGTCCGGATAGTCTCCATGATATCGAAGGATTTGGTCAGTTTGATCAGATCATTGTAAAATTTAACGGCCTCTTTTTCCCGATCTATCGCAAAATCCAGCACGCTCTCAAACTTCTGTCTGTCCATGGTTATTTCTCCTCAGTCCATTGGTTGCATATCGACTTGAATTTATAGTAATTAAAGCAGGAATAAAAACAGTTTTCAGAGAGGAATTGATATTAATCGCAGCTTTTACTGACCATGTTGCAGAGGTTGAACGAAAGAATCGACAGCGCAACAAAAACCATCCCAACGATCGCCGGCCATTCCGGATTTTCATCGGGTAAAATAATCCAGGCCAGGATTGCGCCAAAGACCGGAATGATAAATTTCCAGAGGTTCAGGGAGGATATTTTTACGCCCGGTTTTTTTAACAAAACAAACCATATTGAAAAAGCCACTGCAGATAAAATTGAAAGATAGATGAGTGCGATATAATATTGCATCGGATAGGATTTTATCGGACTGCCTTCAACTATTAGTGACAAGACCAGCAAGCCAAAACCACCGATAAAGAGTTGAGATGAATTCAATACCAGTGGCGGGATCATTTTCTTATCCGTCGACACAATCACATTCCCAACCGCTCCCGAGGCGCTTCCGATCAACAGGATGAGGATGCCGATAAATTCGGACAAACCGGCAGACTGCCAGGGCTGACGGCTGATGCCAATGATCGCCACACCAGCAAAACCAATTAGCATACTCATTAACTTCAATACTGTAATCTTATCATCAGCCGTCAATAAATGTGCAACCAGTGCAAAAATCAACGGTGACGAACCAATTACAATTGCGGCCAGGGCACCCGGTACCAGCGTCATCCCAAAATAGAAAAATGCATAGGCTACAAAGGTCTGTGTTGCAGCAAGAACCAATATACGTTTAAAATTATTTTGAATAATACTGAAGTATCGACGAAGTCCACCTGTAAAAGGCAACAGCATCAATCCGCTCAGTATAAAGCGAATTCCCGCAAAACCAAAAGGTTCAGCATACTGCAGCCCGATCTTAACACCCACAAATGCCGTTGACCAAAGCAGGCAGGCCAAAATAGCCAAAGCAATATATTTCGCCGGTAATTTCCACATAATTTATTTCTTTGAATTAACTTCGTTATAACGAAAACAGCCGACTTCATGGTCATTCACCATCCCGGCCGCCTGCATAAAGGCATAACAGATGGTCGGTCCCACGAAACCGAAACCCCGTTTTTTCAAATCGGCGCTCATGGCTTCGGCTTCCGGGGATTTGGCTGGAATTTCCGCCATTGTTTTCCATTTATTGACAATAGGGTGATTACCGACAAATTGCCAGATGAATTGGTCAAAAGTCCCGAATTCTTTTTGAACTGCAAGAAAGGCCTTTGCGTTTTTGACCGTGGCATTGACTTTGGCTTTATTGCGGATAATGCCGGCATCTTGAAGAAGGGTATCGATTTTTTCCTGACCATAACCCGCAATGATCTCCGGCTGGAAATTATCGAAAGCATTGCGGAAATTTTCCCGCTTTTTTAGAATTGTCGACCAACTCAGCCCGGCCTGAAAGGCGTCCAGCACCATGAATTCAAAGAGTTTGCGGTCGTCATGCACCGGCACACCCCATTCCTTATCATGGTATTCAATCATCAGTTGATCATTTGTCGGCCAGGCACAACGCTGTTTTTTCATTTTAATAGCTCCTTATCGCTAATGTCATGAGGCAAATTTATCTGCTTCAGGCGATAATTCATAGGGATTGTATTTTTTACAATAAGTATCTATATTTAAACAGCAAGAGGTAAATATGCAACGCTTTAGAGCAGGACAATCGTTTTTTGTTACGCTGATATTCCTGATATTGTCGTCAGCAACAACCAGCGCCCAGTGGCAGAAGATGAATCTCAGCGGCGGAGTCATTCGGGATATGCAGAGTTTCCCGGATCGGGAAGCGGTGATGCTGGTCTGTGTCAGGGAGGATGGCCTCTATCGCAGTAGCAACCGGGGCGGATCGTGGGAAAAAATCATTGACGATGAATGCTCGAATATCGCTGTCCTGAATGATGGTGTGGCGTATGTCGCCACGGAATCGGCGCTGCTGAAAAGTACTGACTACGGTGCAAACTGGTCCAGCATCTTGTCTCATCGCACCCGCGCAGTCTTTGCCTCCGAATGCGGCATCGTTGCGGCCGATACCTCTAATGGTGAATATAATAACAATGGCTACAACGATCCCTGGATTATCAGCCCGGACAGCGGAAACAGCTGGCAGATGTGGAGCGGAAGCGAAGTATCTCAATATCCCTTTTCACTATTCTATCATGTTAATGATTTCCAGCACGGAATCGTCTTTCAGGAAGATGGAAACATCTACAAATACAATAAGGGATATTTACATCGCTCACATGTTGACAGTCTGAACACATGGTCACAAATTCCATGCGAACCAATGACTGTTAATCTATTATACCTGAGCCAATCATCATCCGGTAATTCCCTGCTTGCTTTCGGTAAATATTATGATTTTCACCCCATGGGTGGCATGGCCGGCGGCGCATTTTACAGTTCTAGTAATGGTGAAAACTGGACAAAAATCAGCAGTTCTTCAATTACAGCAGCTGAATTATCCGGAAATAATATATATCTTGGTAATGAAGAGGGTGATCTGGTTGTTTATGATCTTTCAACCGGAAATAAAAAGACCACCGGTTCTTTGGGCAATACTATTTCTTCAATTGATCTGCGACGGATCAATTCCGGCGAAATCATCGTCAGTTGTAGCGATGGCATCTATAAAACCGGCGATAGTGGTACTACCTGGCAGAAGAGCAACCGCGGCATTTTCCATAACCAAATCATAGGTGTTCAGACAATTAATCTTGGTGATAACCGAGAACGCATCATTGCCGCCACTCGTTACGGAGGTGTCTTTATCAGCGATGACGGCGGCTGGACCTGGGAACAGACCGATCCTGACGTCTATATCTCACCGGGACTATTGAGGACGGCACCATCGAATCCGAATACAATCTATGCGGCCGGCGATCTGATTTACATCTCAAAAGATGGTGGTATAACCTGGTCTGAGATCTGGCCTGAAGAGACTGACTCACTGAATCTGTGTTATTACAGCTGGTACAGCCGGGCTGTGGATATCGATATCGATCCGAAAAACAGCTATCGTTTTTTCCTTAGCTATTTCGATCACTCAATGGACCACTATATCGGGATTCACAATATTGAATCAGTGAAGATAAATGCGGCGGATTGGGGCTGGACCGGTAAGCATTGGAGCGGCATGACCGGCTTTGCAACCCAGACCAATCAATTTGACACGACAAATCAGGTTCTCTGGATCACAAAAGTCCTTGATGATTGGAGCAATGCTCCTGATCAAATCTACGGCATTGATCTCGATACGGACAGCATCAAATATCAAGTCAGTCTTCCCAATACAAATATCTATACCCAATACAGTAACTGGATCGTTATCGACAGTACTGTACTTTATGTTAATTGTGATTCCATGAAAATATATCGCTCAATTGATTTTGGTCAGACCTGGCATTCGACACCTATAAATTTTAACTCAACCAGTCGGTATAACGATCGGCACATTTACCCAATACCCTATCAGTTTATTCATCATCCCGAGACCGGTACTGTTTATCTATTGGATTGGGGTTCCGGGATATTCACAAGTGATGATCTTGGTATAACCTGGACAGCGATCAATGATGGACTGAATGAACTGATCCCCTATCAGCTCTGCTTCTCTCAAATCAATCCCGATATTGCCTATCTAGCGGCCGATGACGGTCTCTATGTCAAAGGTGCCACTTCCGCGATTGATATTGAAAATCGCCCGACCGCACAGGCCTGCGAATTTCAACTAAAACAAAACTACCCTAACCCTTTCAACACCACCACAACCTTTGAATATACTTTGCCGCAGAATTCCAACATCAAACTGCTAATTTACAACATCAACGGCCGGCTGGTTGAGACACTGGTAGATCGTCAGCAGCAATCGGGGGTTTACAAAGATCAGTGGAATGCCAATCGGTACGGCTCCGGCGTCTACTTCTACAAAATTGAAGGGGCTGGATTTCAGCAGGTGAAGAAGTGTCTGTTCCTGAAGTGACTCGAATCATCAGGACAAGTTCATAGTCCAAGAAACTTGATTTATCCTGCGAAGCAGTGTGGAATTAAGTTTTGTCCCTCATCTCGTCCGTTCAGAAAAAGCATAACCAGCCAGAGCTACTTTATCTGACTTACCTCATTCCGAATTATCGGGATAAGTCAAGTCTTAAGATTCATCTCCGCCTATTTCCGGCTTGAATCGTTTCAGCAGCAACGAGAGACTGATCACTGTTACCGAACTCATCGCCATCGCCAGACCGCCAAGTTCCGGTTTAAAGACAATGCCAAACAGCGGATATAAAATTCCCACAGCGACTGGTATCAATGCCGTATTATAGGCAAATGCCCAGAAGAGGTTCTGTTTGATCCGGCGCAATACTTTACGGCTGAGATCGATGGCCGTCACCACACCCGTCAGGTCCTCATACATCAATACCACATCACCAGATTCAATCGCCACATCGGTTCCCTTGCCCATGGCAATCCCGATATTAGCCCGGGACAACGCGGGTGCGTCGTTAATACCGTCACCCACAAAAGCCACAACCTTTCCATTTGACTGAAGCTTTTTAATCTCATTTGCCTTTTCATTGGGCAGGATATTTGCCTGTACAAAATCCAGACCCAGTTTCCGGGCAATGGCATTTCCGGCTTTCCAATTGTCACCCGTTATAAGCCCGACTTCAAAACCGCGGCTTTTCAGTGCATTAACCGTTCGCCGGGCTGATTCTTTCAGATGGTCAGCAATGGCTACAATCCCGGCGATTTTACTTTGAATCGCAATGAGCACTACCGTATTTCCATCATTTTCAAAAGCGTTAATATCCGTTAATACAGATTCCGGAATTTCGATTTTTTGTCCGGCGATCAATTTTCTGTTTCCGACAACAATTGATTGATCGTCAATGACTCCGCTGATCCCTTTTCCGCCAAAATTTTGAAAGGAGTCCACGTTTCCCGGTTCGATGGATTTTTCCCGGGCATAGTTCACGATCGCCTTTCCTAAAGGATGCTGAGATTTGGCTTCCAGCCCGGCAGCGACCCGTAACACCTTTTGTTCATCATCACTGTAAATCTTCAAATTGACAACCCGTGGTTTCCCTTCGGTGAGGGTTCCGGTTTTATCAAATACAACAGTATCCAGTTTGCCTGCCGTTTCCAGCACTTCTCCGTTTTTAATCAGCACACCCAGTTCTGCGCCGCGACCGATGCCCACCGTTACAGCCGTAGGTGTTGCCAGCCCCAGGGCACAGGGACAGGCAATGACTAACACAGCAATTAAAGTGGTCAGCGAAAACAACAGACCATTTCCAACAATTAAAAACCAAAAAACAAAGGAAATCACCGCAATGCCCAGCACCACCGGGATGAAATAACTCACGACTGTATTGGCAATCCGCTGCACCGGCGGCCTGGAACCCTGAGCCTCTTCCACCATGCGGATAATCTGCGCCAGCATGGTATCCTTACCCACTTTTTCCGCTATGAAATTGAATGAACCGTCCTGGTTCACCGTTCCGGCGGCGACTTTTGATCCCGATTCTTTGAATACAGGCACCGGTTCACCGGTCAGCATGGATTCATCAACAAAACTGTCACCGGATTCGATTGTACCATCAACAGGCACTTTTCCACCGGGTTTAACAACAATCATGTCGCCCACAAGTACTTCACTCAGTGGAATATTCATCTCGATATTATTACGAATTACCGTTGCCACCGACGGTTGCAACTCCATCAATTTCCGGATGGAATCCGATGTCCGGCTTTTCGCCCGGGCTTCCAGGTAACGTCCCAGGGTCAGAAACGTCGCCAGCAACAAGGCGGTTTCATAGAACATAAAATCCCGTGAAAGCACAATCCCGAATGTCGCCATTACACTGGAAAGATAGGCCACCCCCATGCCCATGCTGTACATGACATCCATGTTGAGGGAACGGTTTCGCAACGCCAGAAAAGCCGCCCGAAAGATTGGGTAACT
>JAFGXZ010000253.1 GCA_016936335.1 Fidelibacterota bacterium | reverse complement strand
CCCAATAAAGATTATGCAGGTGGTTAATCATCACGATTTTTTTATTTGTAGATTAGGAGAAAATTATGCCATACGTTGTAACTGATGAATGTTGTCTTTGTGGCGCCTGTATTTCAGGTTGTGAGAGCGAGGCAATATCTGAGACGGAAACAAAAGCTTTTATTGATGTGAATATATGTGTAGAATGTGGCACCTGTGAACGAAATTGCCCTTCGCAAGCAATTATTTTTGTTGATGATGATGAATTAGCGAATTATCAATAAATTAATGATTCTTTTTTATGTAAATAGAATAGATGATTTTCTAGTTCAGCTTTAAATTCCAAAATAAACCTGCAAATGATCATAAGTTTGTGATCAATCAACTTTGCAAGTTTCATCGATGCATGCTGGAAGAAATGAATAACATAATTATTGATAAGTTACCCAGTTGTATTTTTTAAATGTTTGTCCAGAAACGTAAAAACCCGCTCCATGTTCTCATCAGTCTCAAACAGCGGATCACCATGGCCTGCGCCTTCTAAAATATCAAATTCAAAGAGGTCTTTACTGACATATTTTTGTAGTTTTTCCACAAAGATCATCGACTGTTGTACTGGAACCAATGTATCAAGACGTCCATGTTGAATCAAAATAGGGGGCATTTTTTCGTGAATATATGTCATGGGATTGGCAAGCTCAACCTGCAATGGAAGATCTGATATTTTTCCACCCAGATACTTTGATTCGGGGGAATCTACCTCATTATGGTGACCTGGCCCAAAGCCATTATCCGCAAGCTGATCGTCCATTTTTAAGAAATCAGTAGGTCCAAACCAATCTACTGCAGCCTGAACATTGCATGGATATTCCGAATTGTTCAGATTGATATCATCAAATTCGATTACTTGATCAGTCAGACTAACCATTGCTGCGTAATTTCCACCTGATGATCCCCCGAAAACGGCGATGTGGTTTTCATCCAGATGATATGTTTTGCTATTCGCTTTTATCCAGCGAATGGCAGCCTTGATATCTTGTAATCCAGCTGGAAACTTCGCCTCTCCGCTCAGACGATAATTTACACTGACAATAGAGTATCCGCGTTCCAATCCTTTTAACAAAGGCAAAATGTGAATATCGCGTTTATCTCCGATTTCAAAACCACCGCCGTGGATGTGCACGATAACAGGAAAAGGTCCACTGCCTTCTTCAGGCAAATAGATATCAAGAAAATGAGCAGGGTATAATTCGGCATATGGTAAATCCAGCCATTTTCGTTTGACATGAGATACGTCTGCAGAAGGTATATCAAAAAACTTTTCCTTTAGATTTTCAAATTTATTTATGTGTTTCATCGCTATTTCCTCTTTATAATACTTTTTACGCTTTTTTAGCATCCGTTTGATTAGAATCTTGCTTATGTTTATGTCCAAGATTTCTGTTTGTTCTCTGATATTCATCGAATGCCACTGCTCCAAGAAGTATTAAACCTCTTACGATATATTGTGCGTAGGTTCCCCAGCCTGCGAGCTGCATGCCATTTCCCAGAACTGCCAGTATAAATACACCGGTGACCAGACCAAGCATATTTCCTTCACCACCCATAAAACTGACACCACCCACAATAGCTGCGGTAAGAACAGTAAATTCAGTACCTGGTCCAAAATTAGAAGCAGTCGTATTGGATTTGGAGATCATAATCATGGTAGCCAAAGCGAAGATGAATCCACATAATGCGTACACAGATACTTTGATTGAATTGGTTTTAATACCAGCAAGTCTGCTTGCTTCTTCATTTCCTCCTAAGGCCAGTACTTTCCACCCATAATTTGTTTTTGAATAGACAAAACTGGCTAACAAGACAACAATTAACGTCAGTATTACATCAAATGGCAATCCTAATATTTTTCCTTTGGTTAACCAGAGGAAAGAATCCGGATAATTACGAAATGTTTGGGCTTTAGAAATTAAATATGATGCTCCCTGGAATAACATACTTGTTGCAAGGGTAACAATTAAAGGAAATACCTTGATATTTGTGACGATCAGTCCATTAATCAACCCTAGGATGGTTCCTAAAATCAATCCGAGACTGATAGAAATCCATACCGGGAGATGAAAAACTGTCATACACATTGCAGTTACTACACCTACTAAAGACATTTGGTAACCGACTGAAAGATCGATCCCTCCACCAATCATGACAAATGAAAGACCGACTGCGCCTATAATAAAATAGGTATTTTGCGTAATAATATTAACCAGGTTCCGTAAAGTAATAAAATATGGACTGGTTGTGGAAAAAAATAAAATTAATAAGAATAAAATAAAAATAATTGTATATTTTTTTAATCCGCTAAGATTTAACTTAGGCATAATCACCTCAATCAGGATAACTGGTTACCCGATGCTAATTCAATAACATATCTTTGATCGAAATTTTCTTTTAATACTTCACCCATTAATTTGCCTTCAGAAAGTACAATTAACCGATCCGACATTCCCAGGAGTTCTTCCATTTCGGAGGAGATCATAATAATAGATTTTCCCTGATTGACCAGATCAACCATTAAATGATAGATTTCCTGTTTGGCACCTACATCAATACCACGTGTCGGTTCATCAAAAATCAGAATATTTGTATCTGCTGCGAGAGTTTTAGCTAAAACGACTTTTTGTTGGTTGCCACCGGATAAATTTCGGACACTCTGTTGAAGAGAGGGGCTTCTAATATTTAATTTTTGAGAATAAAAATTCACAATTTTATTGATTTTTTTCGTATTTAAAATAATCCAATTAGAATATTTATCAAAAACTGATAAGGATACATTAAACCGGATATTCGCATTTAATATACACCCGTGATTTTTTCGATCCTCAGGTATTAATCCAATGCCGCTTTGGATTGCCTTACTGGGGGAGTTGATATTGGCAATTGATCCATTTATAAAAATCTCTCCAGTGTCTTTTGGAGCTGCGCCAAAAATCACATTAGCCATTTCAGTCCT
>JAFGXZ010000252.1 GCA_016936335.1 Fidelibacterota bacterium | reverse complement strand
CCATGGAAAATCGTTCACTGGTATTGACTGTTAACGGAAAGTATCCGGAGCCGTAGATAAAATCACCATCTGCGGGCTCCAGGACAATTTCATCATAGTTGCCGGGAGTTTGCCGGGTCCACAATTCGCCGGGTGTTTTACTCGCCCACTTAAAATCATCGCTCATTCGAACTTTCCCGGGTGGTGTAAAATAGTTAAAACTTGTCAAGCCAATCTGATCCGATTCGTTTACATCAACATCATCAAAATTCGGCTCCCCGGCCGTAGGATAACCGTCACCTTCACCTGTATCTCCGGTTCCCGCAACTCCATCAGCGCCAACATCGTCGAGAACAACATCCCAGTCACCATCATTATCGATACCATCATTACGACGCTCATCAATCATCGGATCGTCTATCCCGGCGCCAGTATGATAATCGATGTATTTTAACGGCAGCAATGGATCAAATCCTGCACCCCGGTTTAAACGATTGTAATAATGCGTGTAATAATCTTCATCGATAATCCCATTGAGATTATCATCGATAAGGTTACCAATAATCTCTTCAAGAACAGAATTTCCGGTGAGGATGATTCTTCGTCCACCGGTATAAACAGTGTCCGGAAAGGACTGAATCACATATATACTTCGTTTATATGTAGTCGGTTCGATTAATACGACTTTGTCTCCAATGCTATAACTTACCGGCTGAAAAAGTGATTCATCCAGTGTTGGCGATGACGGATCCTGACTGTCACCGTCATTATCGATTCCATCAAAAGGATTTCCGGGACTCTCTAAAAATGCATAACCGGCATATCCCACCGGACCATCATAGCAAGGACTGTACGATGGTGGCGCGTCCCAACTGTAGGTAATATCGTTTTCATTGTCAAAGAATGACAAATCATCTTGAGCATCAATATGATCATTACAGCGGCCACCACTCAGGGAACCAACCATCATTCCAAACGTCACCTTAGAATAGTTCGTCGTGCTGGCATTATTTACCTCGTACAACCAGTAAATAATATCTTCAGCGAGAAAGTGCGCCCATTGCAGCCCCCGAACCGTTACTCTCAGACCGGCACCAAATTTTTCGGGATTCATTGAATCTGGTAGAAAAACGAGTAGACCGTCCCCCTGTTTGTAATAATTAAATTCATAATCTTTCGAATCGTCCATGACAAAATAAGATTCCTGATCAGCAGCCATGACTCCACGTCCAAAATAACCATTCCAATACGGTATCCCGGCTGGATCAACCCAGGTTGGTTTATCCGGCCAAATCCAGGGCCAGGTATCCGGCTTGCCGTCAGCATCATTATCAAGATCTGTTGATATCGCGATTTTTTCCTGGTTTTCATCAGCATAATCAGGCAACGGCTCCAGGGTCCAGGTATCCGCACCACTTCCAGGTCCATCGGTCCAACCTCGGGGTCCGTCAGATGTAGCCACCGAATAGACAGTATCTGCGAATTGGGCGTAAATTGTATCGCCACTAATATTATAGGACTTAAAACCTGAAAACTGAAGTAATTCAGTTAATGAATCCAGTCCATCTGGTTGGTAATCAATTGCCGTAATAATGCCAGAGTTGAGCAGAAATCGCCATTCCCAGTTGCGGTGAATTTCGACACCCAGCAACGGGCTAACGTCGCCGACATAATTATTGCCACTGCCCCGGGGCCATTCTCCTTCAGGACTCGATCCAGTCACATCACCGGCAACCAAACCATAGTTTGCGAATATAGTTCGCACCTTATTTCCATCGTGAATGCCCTGTTTGCGATAGATTCGGCTACCTAGAGCTTCGGTGTCCTGTCCGGAAATAATTTGGACCAAACCCATTAAAATCAATAACGAAGCGATGACTGAAACAGAGTATCTTATCTTCATATTCACCTTATAAATCTAGCTGATAACCAATTGTAATTCGCATCGGTGCCGAGAACCGTGATGGATCATTGTAATATTCTTCCAGCGAATTCACAGTCTTGCTGAAGTTACCGTGAACCACCGTGGATTCGGCTTTCGAATAGGTGGAGCGGCCACTGTCACCATACACATTGGTTTCATTCATAATATCAAAAACATTATTGATTTTTATATAAAACGTATGATTGACAGAAAACATTTGCAGCATTTTTGAATATTTAAAATCAAAATTCATATAAAACGGTTTACGTCCATCATTTTGTAAAAAGGGAGATGGTGTATTTTGAGCCGTGGCATCGTATGGAAGTCCGCTTCCAAGGGTTATCAGCATACTGGCAGTCCAGCTGCCGGGATTACCGATAAAAACTGTACTATTAACGGTATGGCGGCGATCCCAATCCAATGGTAATACCTGTTTTTCAATAGTTTGCCCGGAACTCAAGCGCGTGATACCGGCATTCGGATCGGAACCTGTTCCCTCAGCAATTTGAAATGTATAATCAATATTGAATCCATATCCGTCATAAAAAGCTTTTTTTACCACGAGAGTAAAACCGCGTACTGTAGCATATTCTGAATTTATATACTGATCATAAAGTCGCCCGTCACGGGCTCTTACCCGATATTCACGATTAATCCAGCCCCGAATGTCCCGTACATAATAATCAACATTCATTGTTAATTTGGGAGCCAGCTGCTGCTGTAAACCGATTTCATAACTGATCGTCTGCTGAGCGTCCAAATCCGGATTACCCATTGTGACAATACTGCCAATATCATTGCCCAATTCCCACTCTGGATTCGAGTACAGATATTCAAAATTTGGGATTTGGAAAAAGTGACCATAGGATATATGAATCACACCCCTGTCTGTTATCGGATACGCAAGTCCGAGACGAGGACTTACCTGTATCTTCGGTTTGACATCTTCCCACCAGATATCTTCCAACTCTGCAAGGGTATAATCCTGTAACCAGGAACGTAAAGGTGAACGGATATTCGGGTCGGTCGGATCCGCAGGTATTTGCGTTTTGGGGTTAAAGTAATCGAGACGGAAGCCGGTATTTACAATAATATCACTGAATTCAATTTTATCCTGAATGTAATACGCTCCTTGGACCGGATGAACATCCAGAACATTACCCCTAGACCGACCAGTGGTCAGATCAAATGAAAAATCGTGGTAACTCAGACTGTGCAATTGAAAATCAATAGCAGTTTTTATCTGATGACGTTTATTTACCTGTGAAGTGAGATCACCTTTCAGTACCCATGAGCGTGTTTTCCGATCGTAATGATGATTCTGGATTCCGCCAATATTGTAAGTATTCGGCGGCAAATCGTATAAGACGGATGCCAGCCAACCATACATGGGATCTTCCGGATCATCGAAATAGTACTCTTTGAAATTATTACTGAACTGGTTAATTCCAAGTGTATAATAAGTCGTACTGCTAATTTGATGCACCATCTGTAAAGTTTGGTTAAAGTTATAACTCTCCTTACTAAGTAACCCTTTGGGATTATAATTAAATGCATGGTCAAAATCGGAATAAGTCATCGGATCCAGTGATTTTGTAAAATTCTGGGGATTTTCAGTCACAATATTATATTTAATTGAAGTTTTGTTGGTCAACCGATATGTCAGTTTTGCCTGAATATTTAACTTTTTATAAGGATTCATGGGAATCAGTGCAGAGTCTCCGGTCGCATAAATGATTGATGTACTGTCAGCATCTGGATTCGCCATTATTGACGAATACAGTGAATCAGCCAGATATGGATTACTGGTTACAACAATGCGCTTCTCATTCGGTGATTTGTAAAAAGCATCAGTCGGATTAAATATATTCCTTCCGTAGTAGTGACCATCCTCAGTATAATATCTGAAGGTACTGAAAAAAAACAACTTATCCTTTAGTAAAGCACCACTTAAACTGCCCTGCATATTGTTGATACTGAATAAATCCAGTTTATCATTACCAATATGAATATCATTGTGAGTGGTAAACCATTGCCCTGTATATAAATTGATACCACCATGAAAATCATTTGTGCCGTCCTTCGTCACTATATTCACAACACCCGACATAGCGGTACCATATTCGGCATTGAATGAACCGGTTATAATTTCCATTTCCTGGATGGATTCATTTTCGATATTCGTTGAAAAATTACCCTGAAAAGGATCGGTTGAAGGCATACCGTCGATCATGTATAATGTTTCTCCGGATCGGCCACCCCGAAAATGACCATCGACAATTCCCGCTTTTGTTTGAATGACTTCATTAAAAGTCTCCACCGGAATCGTTTCCAATTCCGATGCGGTCACCCGTGCCGAACTGGAAGTGATATCCTTACGGATCAGAGGTCTTTCCGCGATAACGACGACTTCCTCTCCTTCCAAAATTGTACTACTGAGCTCAAAATTCT
>JAFGXZ010000251.1 GCA_016936335.1 Fidelibacterota bacterium | reverse complement strand
AACTCATTCAGAACTACTGATGCTGGTCTTCCAATGCTGGATAATTCATACAACCAACATCCGGTTAAAAATGATATGGGTCTAACTCCAGATCAACCTTTTACTCCTGATGATGGAAATCTTGACCCAAGACTTGACTGGTCAGTAGGTCGTCGTGGTATTCCCTACTGGGACTGGGGCCCACACACAGGTTCAGACTGGATTCGCGACCAATCGTATGCAGGTCCTTACAGCCCGAAAAAACAGGTGTATAAAAAATCTCAGGAAGGTCAATATACCGAAGTGGGTGGGTGGACTGCAGGTTGGACAGCCAACGGTTACCGTATGATCCGCTATGCTGATGTGCTTCTGATGTTGGCAGAATGCCAGATTGAAACCGGAGACCTTGCAGGTGCCTTGGAAAATATTAATAAAATTCGTACACGTGCTGCGAACCAGGATGGATTTGTAAAAAATCCTGATGGAACTCCTGCCGCCAATTATAAAATTGGCCTCTATACTTCTTTCGCAGATAAAGATGCCGCTACCTATGCGCTTCGAATGGAAAGAAAACTGGAATTAGGCATGGAAGGTAAACGTTTCTTCGATCTGAAACGCTGGGGTGTTGCGATTACAGAAACTTCGCGTGCTTTAGCATATGAAAAAACAATGTCCTGGGGAACTTCATTGTACGGAAATGCAACGGTAGGACCGGAAGACCTTAATTTACCAGTTCCACAACGTCAGATAGACCTTAGTAATGGAATGTTAGTTCAAAACAGATAATGTATTTGCATTAAATTATTCTGAAACGGGCTCTCTTTGAGAGTCCGTTTTTTTTTATTCTAAGCTCAAATCTAAATGCTATTTGTGCTTTCGCGTAATACGTTTCTGCAGGAAACTAATTGATCTTTCACTAAAGAGTTTTCCCGTAACAGACAAGTTCAGATTTGCATTGACTGATAAAACTATTTCCCATTTCTTCAAAAACATTACTTTTGAAACCCTAACAAGATCAAAACTATGATTTCGAACAAAAATTTATTGCTGCTCCTGGCGCTAATTCTTACAGCGTGTAACCCTAATAAAGAACCGAACTATATTCAGTTTATAAACCAACAGATCGGAACGACTGTTTCTACAATTAAATCTGCTAACGGTGATTTACAAAGTGATCCGGTTCCGGGACAAACCATTATAGGAGTATCGGCTCCGTTTGGGATGACTCAATGGACTCCGCAACTACAATCGGGGCAACAAAAATGTGTGGCGCCCTATTATTTCGGGTCGATTTATACCGAAGGATTCAGGGCTACTCACTGGCTCAATGGTGCGTGTGAAAAGGATTACGGCTCATTTGCGATTTTGCCGACTACCCTTGCAGAAGAATTCAAGTTTTTACCCAACCGCAGACAAAATCTTACCTTGTATACTTTCGAAGATCTCTCTCCGGCTTACATGTCGGTCGGTTTCCCCAACGAACAAATGGTAACCGAGATTACCGCAACTGAACGATGTGGTTTTTTTAGGTTTTCGTGGATATTGCCTAGCGATCCGGTAATCATGATCAGCATCAACAACGATTACGATCAGGGATATATCGAAATTAATCTTGAAGAACAGGAAATTTCAGGCTACAACCCTGTTTCACAATTTTACCGCAATAAAGGCGAATCAGCAGGAATTGCGGGTTACTTTGTTGCCAAATTCAACCAGGAATTTGTAAAGTACGGTACCTATGGAAATTTCGATATCGAACATGGAAGTACAAAACGAAGCGACCAACGGCAGATTGGTGCCTATGTGAGTTTTCAACCGCAAAACGATCTTCCGGTATTATTAAAAGTAGGCACATCATTCACCAGTATCGAAAATGCAAGAAAAAACCTGGAAACCGAAATCAAAGACTGGGATTTTAGCCGAACCAGAATACGAATGGAACAGGTGTGGAACGAATTGCTGGGAAAAATCGAAGTCGAATCGAAAGATACCATCGAACTAACTAAATTTTACACCTCGTTGTACCGAAGCTTCTTACACCCCCGGCTTATGAATGATGTGAATGGAGACTATCCTGTTTTTGGTAAAAATTCTGAAATAAAAAACACAAACGGCTTTAATTATTACGACGATTTTTCGAGTTGGAACATTTCACGGGCACAAATGCCATTCCTGAGTTTAATTGCTCCGGAACAATACCACGATATGGTTCAATCGTTGTTGTTAAAGGCAAAAGATGGAGGCTGGTTGCCCGAATCTCCTCTCACCAATAATTATACAATGGCCGGAACCGGAGATTTCTGTTCATCAATTATTGTGGATGCAGCAATAAAAGGATTCGAATTTGATTATGATCTGGCATACGGGTATTTGCAAAAAAATGCCTTTGTAATTCCTACAGATTCTGAAATTCAAAACGGACAGGGAAGACCTGGTTTGGAATCGTATATTCAAAACGGATTTATACCACTCGATGAGCAACTTTTAGATGCCCCGCAAGCTGAATCGCAGGCAGCAAGAACGCTTGAATATGCATACAACGACTGGTGCGTTGCGCAACTGGCCGGGAAACTGGGCAGAAAGCAAGATTTTGAAAATCTGAGTTTGCGCGCTTTAAATTACACCAATGTTTTCGATGAATCGATTGGATGGATGAATGGTCGTTATACCGACGGTTCGTTTTTTGAAGAGTTCGGCCTCGACCAAAATCAGAGTTT
>JAFGXZ010000031.1 GCA_016936335.1 Fidelibacterota bacterium | reverse complement strand
TTTCACGTCATTTCTCCTTAAAAATTACACACCGCTATACGCCGAGAAACCGCCATCGATCGGCAGTACAATCCCAGTCACAAATTTTGAATCTTCCGACAATAGCCACAATACAGCGCCAAATAAATCTTCAGGATCACCAAATCTTCCCATGGGAGTATGATCAATGATTTTCCTTCCTCTATCCGTCAACTCCCCAGTTTTTTCATCGGTCAACAGATAGCGATTCTGCTCCGTCAGAAAAAAACCCGGTGCGATGGCATTGACCCGGATATTGGGTGAATACTCCTTGGCCATGTGAACCGCCAGCCATTGGGTAAAATTGCTGACTGCGGCTTTTGCTGCCGAATAGGCCGGAATCCGCGTCAGGGGACGGAAAGCATTCATCGATGAAATATTTAAAATATTGCCCTCTTTCTGATTTGCCATGATTTTCCCGAATATCTGGCTTGGAAGAATTGTCCCCAGGAGATTCAGATCTCCGACAAATTTTAAAGCATCCAGAGGAAGATCAAAAAAGGATGTATTCGAACTTGTACTGGCATTCGGACTGTTTCCACCGGCCCCATTTATTAAATAATCGACTTTATGATATTTCGCAAGAACCATTTCCGACGCATTTTGAACTGAGGATTTATCAAGTACATCGGTTTTTACCGCCAGGAAGCGATCTCGAAACCTGGTAAATAACTCCAAATGCTCCACATTCAAATCCAGTACGGCAACACTGGCCCCACATTCCAGCAGTATCTTGGCAAATTCTAACCCGAGAACGCCAGCGCCACCGGTAACTACTGTACATTTGCCTTTAAAATTATACTTATGCATCATGGAACTCATTCTCCTTATCCTCTCTTAAATTAAAAACCAAAAACCCGGGGAATCAGCATTGTTATTTCTGGAATAAATGTCACCAGCATCAATGCAATAATCATCGCCACAAACAGCGGTATTAACGGTTTAATTACTTCATCGATCCGGCAATTGGCAATACCACAACCAATAAATAATACCGACCCGACCGGTGGCGTACACAGTCCGACGCAGAGATTCAGCACCATAATGATCCCGAAGTGGATCGGATTGATCCCTAATTGAACAACCACAGGCAGAAATATTGGCGTAAAAATCAGAACCGCCGGCGTCATATCCATAAATGTTCCGACGGCCAGCAGAATCATATTAATAATCAATAGAATAACGATCTTACTGTCGGTCAATGAGATCAGTGCGGCGCTGATATTCTGGGGAATATTTTCATAAGACATAATCCAGGACATACTCATGGATGTTCCGATCAATAGCATAACGATGGCCGTTGTACCGACCGTCGATAGTAAAATTGACGGAATCTCTTTCCATTTCACCTCTTTGTAGATCAGCACCGATAAAATAAACGTGTACAAAACTGCAATCGCGGAGGCTTCAGTGGCCGTGAAAAAACCGGCAATAATTCCACCGATAACAATAACGATCAGTAATAAACTCGGAATCGCATTAAAAAAATATTTAAATGCTTGCAACAGCCCTATTTTAGGCATCACCGGGTAATGTCTCTTTTTGGAAATGATTCCGGCCACAATCATCAGTGAAATTCCAACCAGGATACCCGGTAGATAACCGGCCAGAAACAGCGCTGCGATGGACACTCCACCGCTGGCAAGAGAATAAACGATCAGAATATTGCTGGGCGGAATGATTAAACCGGTAGTTGAGCTGGTAATATTCACTGCCGCACTGAAATTCAAATCATAACCTTCATCTCTCATCATCGGAACCATGAACCCGCCAATTGCGGCAGCCGCCGCAGCCGCCGATCCCGAAATCGCCCCAAAAAGCATGGCTGCGAAAATATTCACAAATGCCAGACCGCCGGGTAATCTGCCGACCAGAACTTTGGCAAAATTAATCAATCGCCGGGCAATTCCGCCCCGGTTCATAAATTGTCCTGATAGTACGAAAAAGGGAATTGCCAGCAGGGCAAAACTATCCAGTCCCGTAGCCATCCGTTGGGCTACTGTCGTTACCGCCGGGAGTGCTTTTATGCTCAACAACATTGTGGAAATTGTTGCCATCCCGATGCTGAAAGAAATCGGCGTTCCCAGAACCAATAACACAATAAAAACTCCAGCCAGTACAAGTATGTCAATAATTGCCATATTATTCTCCCATTTCCACGGTGCCGGCAGTATCTTTTCCCCAGTAATCAATAAACGAAACCAGAGCATAAAACATAATAATAATTCCACTGATCGGAAGTACCATATAAACATACGCAAGTTTTATCTGCAACGCTGCGGAAGTTTGATTCAGTGCTAGTGTAATGCTAACCAATCTTAATCCGCCAATGATCATTACAAAAAACGCAAACAGGAATATTATTGCCTGAATAAACAAACCAAAATATCGCTGAAATGCAGGTTTAAATTTAAGTGTAAAGTAATCGATTGCCAGATGCATTTTCTGACCGGAGGCCCAGCCGGCTCCAAGCATTCCAATCCAGATCAGTAAAAATCTGGCCAGCTCTTCTGTATAGGAGCTGGGATGCTTCAGGATGAACCGGGTGAACACCTGCCAGAGAACATTGAAGACGCTGGCGGCCATTAACAAGATTAGTATCCGGCTTAACCATCGGTCAATACACTTTCTCAACTGATTTAACATTAATACTCCATCTTTATCTTTTGAATAAGTTCATAGATTTCAGGCTGATCCCGATAGGTCTCATAAATCGGAGCAACTTTTTCAGCAAACGGTTTTTTATCCGGGTAATACACTTTCACACCACTTTTCTGGACCTCCTGAAGCGCAAATTCACAGGCTTCTTTCCAGA
The DNA here is from genome assembly GCA_016936335.1 of Fidelibacterota bacterium. GTDB lineage: Bacteria > Fidelibacterota > UBA2242 > UBA2242 > UBA2242 > B118-G9. The sequence continues at coordinate 1,185 of JAFGXZ010000031.1, read as the reverse complement.
GTTGTTTCTCATACTGAGCCGATTCATCGGCAGCTTCCTGAAGCCATTGTTGTTCCTGGGGGGATAAATCATTCCAGATGATTGTACTAATAAGCAACACATCGGGCAGAGCTGTGTGCTCATCCAGAGAATAGTACTTACATACTTCGTAATGCCGTGAGAGGTGATACGACGGCGGATTGTTTTCTGCCGCGTCCACCACACCTTGTTGAAGTGCAGTATAGAGTTCACCCCAGGCAATAGGTGTCGCCGAGCCACCCATCTGTTGAATCATACCAACCGCAGTTGGGCTGTTCATGGTTCTGACTTTCAGACCGATAAGATCATCAGGGTGTAAAATAGGTATTGTTTTCGTATAAAAGCTGCGGCTGCCGGCATCATAATAACATAAGCCCCTCAGCCAGTATTTTTCACTACTTAGCAGGATTTGTTTTCCAATCTTACCTTCCAGAATATTAAAACGATGTTCATCATCTCTGAATAAATACGGAATCCCAAACACCTTGTACACCGGGACGAATCCTTCAATGGCTCCCGATGAAACTTTCGTAATTCCCAGACTTCCAATCTGCAGCAATTCGACCAACTCCCGCTCTGTGCCCAACTGCTGACTGGGATAAATGTCAATCCGCATTTTACCGTCGGATTTTTCAGCTACCCGTTTCGCCATGTACACCATCCCTTTATGAACCGGATGATCCGCATTCAGCGCGTGTCCGAGTTTGATGACCCTGATCCGGCTTTCATGGCTACAGTTCGGCAGTAATAAAACCACCAAGCCAAGGATGAATAGGGTTCTGAAATGTCTGATCATAAATGTTCCTGTTAAATTATTTTAGATACATCTTCTTTGAAAGCCCGTATGCTAAGGCATGATTCATTATTTGGGCTTCCTGTATATCGATTATGTGCCTGGCTATCAGCCCCGCAAGAAAATTGCTGTCAATCCGACGGGCCAGGTCATGCCGGGCCGGAATCGACGGAAAAGCCCGTGTATCATCGATAAAGCCGACTAAATTATAAATCCCGGTTGTTTCGAGAGTACTCTGACGGAAGCGGATCATTCCCTGAATGCTGTCATGAAACCACCAGGCTGGTCCCAGTTTCATGGCCGGATAATGCCCGGCCAGTGGCGCCAGTTCTCGGGAATAGGTTGATTCGTCCAGTGTAAAGACAACCAGATTG
>JAFGXZ010000250.1 GCA_016936335.1 Fidelibacterota bacterium | reverse complement strand
TATGATTTCGGGATTGCGTTTGATGGTGATGCTGACCGAGTTGGCATTGTGGATAATAATGGTGAAATCATTTGGGCCGACTATATTATTATTCTGATGCTTGACGAAATATTTGAGAAATATCCCGGAACCGGTGTCGTCTTTGATGTCAAGTGTTCCCAGGCTCTTGAGGAAAGAATTATTGAAAAAGGCGGTCGCCCAATAATGTGGAAAACCGGTCATTCATTAATCAAACAGAAAATGAAAGAGGAAGGCCTTCCATTTTCCGGTGAGATGAGCGGCCATATATTTATTAAAGATGATTATTTCGGATTTGATGACGCCATGTATGTCGGTGCCCGCTTTGCCCAAATGGTATCCCGGTCAAAAGAGACATTGGCTGAACGGATGGCAAAACTGCCGAAGTATTTTTCCACACCCGAAATGCGTCTGGAATGCGAAAATGACGAAATCAAGTTTGAGATTTCACGCAAAGCCAGCGAATATTTCAAGGCTAATTATAATTGCATTGATGTTGACGGAGTGCGGATTAAATTTGGAGATGGATGGGGACTGGTTCGTTCCTCGAATACTCAACCGGTAATCGTAACTCGCTTCGAAGCGAAAACCGAAGCGCGTTTGAATGAAATCAAGGATTTGGTATTGACAAAATTGCAGGAGTTTGGAAAACTAAAAATTTCCTGAGTGCTGGTGAAAGAAAAACTGGATATATTAGTTGCGAATTATCGCAATGAAATTGATCAGAGTCTAAAACATTTGCAGATTCCGGAAAAACCACCGGGACTCTATACACCAATGGTTTACAGCGTCACAGCACCGGGAAAACGAATTCGACCGCTGCTGACATTTCTGACGGGTGAGGGATTGGGTGTCGACCATGACAGATTACGTCCGGCGGCTCTGGCAGTTGAAGTTTTGCATGCTTTTACCCTCGTCCATGATGATATCATGGATAACGACACCCAGCGCCGCGGATTGGAAACTGTGCATGTTAAATGGAACACGAATACAGCAATTTTAACGGGTGACGGCCTAATGGCTCTCGCATGTCGATTGCTGATGGAGACGGATGCATTGCGGATTCGGCAGATGGGCTTTGAATTTAGCCAGGCCATGCTGGAAATATGTGAAGGTCAATCCCTGGATGTGGAATTTGAATCCCGGTTGGATGTCACCACTGAGAGTTATCTGGAGATGGTTGGGAAAAAAACCGGGCGATTGCTGGGACTTTCCTGCCAATTGGGTGCCTTGATTTCCGATGCGGATGAATCTGTCGCAGGGAATCTGAATCAATTTGGTATTGAACTCGGGCAGGCATTTCAAATTCAGGATGACCTGTTAGAAATCACATCCGATGCCCGGAATATGGGTAAAAGTTTGGACAGCGATATCATTTCCGGCAAAAAGACATATCCACTGATCCTGATAATGGATGGTTTATCGATAAATGAAAAGCAATCGTTTCTGGAATTTATGAAAACAAATCTGGATAACCGTGCGGCGATTCTGGATGTATTCCGGCGTAAAAATGTCTTCGCTGAAACCAGCGAAAAAATTACTCAGTTAATGAACAATGCACTGAAACGTCTCGATCAACTGCCATCTAAGACTACGGAAAATTTACAGTATTTGGTGGATATGATATCGAAAAGGCAACGGTAAAGAATGATAAGCCGAGAAATAAAGATAATCAATAAGCATGGTCTGCATACGCGTCCGGCTACAGCTTTTGTAACTGCGGCATCCAAATTTAAGTCGGAGATATTTCTGGAATATAACGGAGTTCGTGTAAATGCCAAGAGTATTCTGGGCCTCCTGGTTCTGGCGGTTGAACCGGGTTCCACGATTCTTTTATCGGTCGATGGTTCCGATGAAAAGGAAGCCATCGAAGCGTTGGATTCACTGGCCCAAAACAGATTTAACATGGAATAAATGTGAAAACAGTCAGGGGCGTAAAAATTTCACCGGGAGTTGTCTGTGGACCGATTTATCATTTTGAAAAAGGTCACTTGGCAGTTCCCAGACATTTTATCCGAAAAGAGGATTTTGAATGTGAACTGGAGCGATTAATGCTGGCGGTTCAGTCCTCAAAAGATGAACTATCACAGGTCCGGGATCTTGTCATGGATCATTTGGACGAAAACCATGCCCGGATTATTGATGCTCAGTTGCTGGCCGTTCAGGATGAAGAGATGATCACGGCCGTTAAGGATCTGATGATCAGAGAGCGAAAAAATATCAGCTGGGCTTATTATGAAGTGATGAATGAGTATGAAAAGCTGCTTCTAAAAACCGAAAATCGCTTTTTCAAAGAACGCTCTGCAGATTTACGGGATATTAAAAAACGGGTACTGTATCATCTGGTTGGAGATAAGGACCTGATTCAACCGGAAATTAATGAACCTTCGATTATCATAACGGAAAAAATCTCTCCCGGCGATCTGATTCACATCGATCAGAGTCATGCGCTTGGACTGATTACCCGTCATGGCGGTTTTGATTCCCACGCCGGTATTCTGGCGCGGGCGTTTAAGGTGCCCTATCTTTCCGATATTGGTTCGATTGACGAATTGGTTTCCTATTCAGAAATAATTTTAGATGCCGATAATGAAGAGATTTTATTGGACATTAACGATAGTGTAAAAAACCGCTACCAGGCCAGGATTCACGAGTTTCGGAAATATCGTAAACAAATTATTTCTGATAAGGTAGCAAATTCAAGCGGGGACAATGTCCCGTATCATATCTATCTGAATGCCGGGTTTGTCGATGAGGTTAATGCCATGAATCCGAAATTAATTCAGGGCATCGGACTTTTCCGAACTGAGTATCTGTGTATTGAGCGCAATTCGATTCCCGATGAAGAGACCCAATTTCAGGCTTACAAGGCCGTTCTGAGAAAAATGGGGAAATTGCCGGTTGTTTTCAGGGTTTTTGATTTTGGACGGGATAAATTGCTGGCAATGCTAGATATGGAAATTATTCAGGAAGATCATGTGTTCGATGAATGGGGTGGCATCGGTTTTTTATTGGAAAACCAGGATATTCTGAAAACTCAATTGCGGGCCTTGCTGCGTGCCAGTGTTTATGGCAATGCTCAGATCATGCTGCCGTTGGTGATGTTTACTGATGAAGTGACACAAACGAAAAAATTGCTGAATGAAATGAAGATCGAACTACATGAAGCCGGTATTCCGTTCAATGAAAAAATTGATTTGGGAGCAATGATTGAAACCAGCAGCGTACTCGATGAACTCGATGAACTCGGCCGGCACGTTGATTTTTTTAGCATTGGAACCAATGATCTGGCAATGTATCTGATTGGATCGGGAAGAACGGTGGACCTGACCAAGAATTACTATCACCCTAAAATATTCAAAGCGATCAATCAGGTTGTGATTGCCGGTGAGAAGGCGAATATTCCGGTAAATATTTGTGGCGAGATGGCTTCGGATCCTTATGCATTGATCGGGCTGACGGCAATCGGAATCCGCTCTGTCAGCGTCAGTACCAGCTCATTGGATATAATTTCAAAACAGGTTAAATCGATGGATATCGGCCACATTAAACATTTATCAGAGTTACTATTAAATAATGACAGCGCTGCATCGATCTACTCTATTTTGATGCAGTATCACCGGGATTTCCTAAGTCAAAGCGGGCAGTAAGTACTTTATCCTTGCGATTCCTGGAATCCCCCAATATATTTGATGCAAATGATTAATGTAGAACTGGATAAAATAATATTCTATCCGCCCAGCAAAGGGTATGCGGTCATTCTGAAAGAGGTGGGAGGGGCTCGGCAACTTCCAATTATTGTTGGCGTATTTGAAGCCCAGTCGATTGCCCTGGCTATTGAGCAGGTGAAAATGCCGCGACCGATGACTCACGATCTGTTTGTCCGGATTCTCACCCGCATGGGAATATCCGTACAGGAAGTTGCAATTAATGACCTGATTGATGGAACCTTTTATGCCCAGATAATGCTCAAAGGCAAAACGGATGCATCGCTTACAATTGTGGACAGCCGACCCAGTGACGCAATCGCTTTAGCCTTACGGGTTGATGCCGATATTCTGGTCAGTGAGGCGGTGATGAATGAAGCCGGACAATTGTTGAAAGTATCGGATATTCGGGAACAGAAACCCCTGGACGAAGATCACTTTGAAGATGAATTACTAGACCGTCTGGTAGAACTGAAAACTAAATTGCAAATTGCTATCGATGAAGAAAACTATGAACTGGCTGCCCAGCTCCGGGATCAGATATCTTCATTGGAAAAAGAACTTAAAAACAACTGATTATTTTGTGGTCAATAGTACTTTAAAGGCCTCTTCCGCGGCCTGTTGTTCGGCAACTCGTTTCGTATTACCGGTACCGGTACCGTAAAGACTATTATTAATATACACAACAATTGTATAGTGACGAGCGTGATCCGGGCCTTTGACACTTTCAGTCCTGAATTCCGGTGGGTTTAGATTGTGTTTTTGACAATATTCGAACAGCTGACCCTTATAATTGTACTCTGATGGTATCGCTTCATGTTCTTTATTTAAAATAATGTAGTGTTTGATAAACTTTTCAGCGTATCTCATTCCACGGTCAAGGTATATTGCACCGATGATTGCCTCAAGAGAACAGGAGAGCAGGTTTCGCTGGGCGGGTGAGTTGTTCAGATCAATACTTCTGTCGACCTTCAGTTCACGCTGGAGTTGAATTGACAAGGCAACTTCATGCAAGGTTTTTGCATTGACCAACATGGAACGCATCTGGGTGAGTTGACCCTCTGATTTTGCTGGGTGTTTTTGATATAGGTGGTCGGAAACAACCAAATCCAGTATGGCATCGCCTAGAAATTCCAGGCGTTCATAGGATTCGTTTTGGGATTGGGCCGCAGAGCGATGAGTCAGGGCTGTCTGTAGTAATGCCCTGTTTTTGAATTTATATCCAATCTTTTCTTCAATCGATCCCGGTGTCTTTTTTCTAAAGATTTTTAAAGGCATCAACAAGGTAATCAAAACTCGAATTTTTTTGCAGCCAGAACGGCATTATGTCCGCCAAATCCAAAATTACTGCTCAATCCGGCGTGAATAGATTTTTCAATGGCTTTATTTGGAGTATAATTCAGATCACAATCGGGATCGGGTTCGTCATAATTAATAGTTGGGGGAATGAGCTGATTTTTTAATGCAAGACAAAGTGCGATAAATTCAATTGCCCCGGCGGCTCCCAGGAGATGCCCGGTCATGGATTTTGTCGAACTTATATTTAAATCAAAGGCGTGTTGTCCAAAAACGGATTTAATGGCAACGGTTTCATATTTGTCATTTAATGGGGTAGACGTACCGTGAGCATTGATATACTCGTAATTTTCCAGGTTTATACCAGACATATTAATTGCTGATCGAATCGCCAACGCCTGTCCTTTGCCTTCCGGATGAGGCGCAGTTATATGGTAAGCATCACCGGAAAATCCGTATCCCGTAATCTCAGCATAAATCGGTGCTGAACGACGAATGGCATATTCCATCTCTTCGAGAACGATGATACCGGCACCTTCCCCGATGATAAAACCGTCCCGGTTTATATCAAATGGACGGCTGGCTTTCTGAGGTTCATCGTTACGTCTGGACAAGGCTTTCATGTTTGTAAAACCTGCCAGTGAAATCGGGGATATACTGGCTTCCGAGCCGCCGGTGACAATTACATCGGCATCGCCACACAGAATATGCCGCATGGCTATTCCAATGGTGTGTGATGAGGTCGCACAGGCGGAAGTAACCGAATAGTTTGGTCCCATAAACCCGTGATTGATTGCAATACGTCCAGGGATGATATCCGGAATCATCATAGGAATAAACAACGGGCTGACGAAACGGTGACTTTTGGTAACCAGAACACTGTGCTGATTTTCCATGGTTTGGATTCCGCCGATACCGGATCCGACAATAACCCCGATTTTTTCAGGATTCAGAGAACTTTCATTTAATCCGGCATCTTGGATGGCCTGCTCAGATGCGGCAATACCGAAATGGGCTACCGGGTCCATCCGTTTGGATTCCTTCAAATCAATCCACTTGCTTGGATCGAAGTCTTTTACTTCGGCACCAATTCTTACCGGTAAATCATCGACCGGAAAGGCTTTGATAATATCAACACCGCTGACACCGCTTATTAGATTTGACCAAAATGTGGGGACATCATTCCCAATGGGAGAAATAACCCCCATGCCGGTCACAACTACTCTTTTTTCCATATAATGGGTGCTTTTTAGAGGCTGTCGATATAACTGACTACGTCACCAACAGTTTTCAGTTTTTCTGCTTCTTCATCAGGAATCTCGATATCAAATTCTTCTTCCATCTTCATGATGAGTTCAACAGTGTCAAGACTGTCGGCACCCAGATCGTCGATAAACGATGCTTCACTGGTAATTTTGGATTTTTCAACGCCCAGTTTATCGGCTACAATTTCCTGAACTTTTTCGAACTTACTCATTTTATCCTCCTTATTTGGTTTACATGACCATACCACCATCGACCTTGATTACCTGTCCGGTAATATAATCGGCCAAAGGCGATGCTAAAAACAGTGCCGCATTGGCAACATCTTTACTTGAACCCGCCCGTTTTAGCGGGATTACTGTCAATAATGCTTCTTTAGCTTTTTCATCAAGAACGTGGGTCATTTCTGTTTCGATATATCCGGGAGCAATCGCGTTTACTGTTATACCGCGACTGGCCAATTCTTTTGCAATGGACTTTGTAAATCCAATCACACCGGCTTTGCTGGCGGCGTAATTGCTCTGCCCGGCATTGCCCATAATTCCTATGACGGAGCTGATATTGATTATTTTTCCTGATCGCTGTTTAATTAATTGTCTGCTGACTGCCTTTGTGACCAGGAAAACACCTTTTAAATTTGTATTTATCACAGCATCCCACTGGTCTGTTTTCATGAGCATAAGCAATGTATCTCTGGTAATTCCGGCGTTGTTGACAATAATATCGATATGCTCGTAGGAACCCATGATTTCCTTAATTAACCGGGCCACCTGTTCTTCATCGGTGACATCACAGGGAATCGCGATGAATGGATATTGCTTTTCTGTAAATACCTGCTTGGCGGCTTTCAACGATTCCGCATTGTAGTCGGACAATACAATAGTCGCACCCTGTTCTGCAAATGTTTCGGCAATTACTCTGCCGATGCCGCGTCCGGAACCAGTTACCAGAACAACTTTGTCCTTGAATGTCAGTTCCATTTGGGATTCTCCAAATCTTCAGCGCTCGCAACGCCGGTTATAGTCACTTCACTATTGATTCGCTTGATAATTCCCTGAAGCACTTTTCCGGGTCCGATTTCGACAAAAATGCCGGCACCATCTTTAATCATGTTTTCAATGGAATTTAACCAGAGGACAGGTGATGTCAATTGCCAGTAAAGTCGCTCCCGAATTTCCTTGATATCAGTCGTGGCGGTCCCGGTGACATTTGAATAGATTGGAAATTGGGGTGGTTTAATTGTTATACTATGGAGGGCTTTTTTCAGTTTTTCTCCGGCGCTTTTCATCAGGCTGGAGTGAAATGCTCCCCCGACCGAAAGTTCGATAACCCTTTTTGCACCCGCTTCTTTCAATGCCAGCATGGTCGAATGGACCGTCTGTACATCACCACTGATCACAATCTGATTTGACGAATTATAATTGGCAATATTACAAACACCACCAATTACTGATTTATCAATAACTGCCTGAATATCATCATAGTCCAATCCCACGATCGCGGCCATTGTACCGGAATTGTTTTCTGTGGC
>JAFGXZ010000249.1 GCA_016936335.1 Fidelibacterota bacterium | reverse complement strand
TTAGCAATCCACCCCAATGGCAATACGACCGGGAAAACCGTAATGGTAGCCCATTGACGAAAAAAAAATTCTGGTCGAAATTTCTGGATGAATTTGATGATGGATACCCTTTGTAGTAGAGGTACAGAGCGTAGCACTCTGACTTCATCCTTTGAAGATCAAGATTTATTAAAACATCCCCGTTATATTCCCATCGTCATCGATATTTACATTTTCCGCTGTCGGGACATTGGGCAGACCGGGCATCAGCAGCATTTCGCCGGTAATGGGCACCAGGAAACCGGCTCCCGAGGAAATCTGAACATCTCTAACTGTCACCAGGAAATCTTTGGGACGGCCAAGCAGTTCGGGATTGTCTGAAAGCGACTTTTGGGTCTTGGCAATGCAGACCGGCAGCTTATCAAGGCCCAGTTTCGTAATCTTAACGATGGCTTTTTGGGCGTCTTTGGTAAAATCAACCGCCTCTGAACCATAGATTTCTTTGCATACTGTTCCGACCTTTTCCTCAATCGACGATTCAAGAGTATATAACGATTGATAATGTTCATCATGCTGGCTGATTGCCACCACTTTATGAGCCAGCTCCACAGCACCTTCACTCCCGCGGCCGGCGGAATCGATGACCGCATTCTCAATACCGCGTCCGTTTAATACATGCTGAACAACCTCAATTTCCTCGATCGTATCAGAGTCAAATTTGTTGATGGCCACCACCGCCGGAACCTTAAAATGACAAATATTCTGTACATGTTTGAGCAGGTTCGGCATGCCCCGTTTGACCGCCGCCGGGTCCGATTCATTGAGTTCTTTCAGGCTTTTACCGCCGTGCATTTTCAAGGCCCGAATTGTGGCGACCAGGACAACGGCTTTGGGATTCAAACCGGATTTCCGGGCAACAATATCGAAGAATTTTTCAGCTCCCAGATCAAAACCAAAACCCGCTTCCGTGATCACATAATCCGACAGTTTGAGCGCCATTTTCATGGAGAATGTACTACAAGCCCCCTGGGCGATATTGGCAAACGGGCCGCCATGCACAAACGCCGGTGTCCCGTCACTGGTTTGAACGAGGTTTGGTTTCAGGGCATCTTTCAATAACGCCGCAACCGCGCCGGTGATATTCAGTTGTTTCAGGTAAACCGGCTCATTATCGTAGGTATATCCCAGAAATATATTGCCGATCCGATCCTTTAAATCGGAATAGGATTCCGATAAGCCCAGAATCGCCATTACTTCCGATGAGGCCGTGATACTGAAATTGGTTTCTCGGGGAAATCCGTTCTTCTTTCCGCCCAACCCGATGACAATTTCCCGCAGGGAACGATCATTCATATCCATAACACGATTCCAGACAACCTGACGCGGATCCAGGTGGGGTTCCTTCTGCCGGAAAAGGTGATTGTCAACGACGGCGGAGATCAGGTTATGGGCAGCGGTTACGGCATGAAGATCGCCGGTAAAATGCATATTGATATCATCAATAGGATGCACCTGGGTCTTGCCGCCGCCGGTGGCACCGCCTTTCATGCCAAACAAGGGCCCTAGAGAGGGTTCACGCAGGGTCACGATGGACGTCTCTCCGATGCGATTCAAACCCATGGCTAAGCCAATGGATGTCGTGGTCTTGCCTTCGCCGGCCGGCGTCGGGGTAATTGCTGACACTAAAATCAGATTCCCATCCGGTTTATCCCTGAGTTTCTGATAGGTGCTGAGTTTCAGTTTCGCCTTGGCTTCACCGAAATATTCAACGTCGGAATCTGTCAGGCCAAGCTCCGTGACGATTTCCCGGATCGGGCGTAATTGCTTCATAGTATCCCCCTGCAAATTACTTATTTAAATTTGTTTAAATATACAAAATCCTCCGGATTTAATCGAGCTGGACGATGGGATTCCTGCAATTGATGTTTTTCAGAAAGTTCAGGATCAATGACATCCAATCGCTTTCCAACGGCAATCAAGGTGATCAATCGCATGTCATCGGGAATATTTAATACTTCCCGGGCTTTATCGGGACTGAAACCGGCCATGGGATGCGTCACCAGTCCGAGGTCTGTGGCTTTCAGCATCAGGTATGCCGTAGCCATCCCGGTATCGAACTGGTAATACTCACGGTCATGGATTACACAATCGAGTTCCTTTTTGCTGAACACAGCGATCATCAGCGAGGCATTTTTCGCCCAGTAATTTCCCGGTGATAATGTTTCGAAAATTGCTTCCAATTGTTCCGGTCCATAGATAAACACAAATCGCCAGGGTTGCATATTATTGCACGACGGCGCCAGGCTGGCCGCGGCGGTCAGATCATTTAATAATCCATCAGTAATCTCCAGTTTACCTAAGGTTCTGTACGCCCGTCGGTGTCGAAAAACATGATCCAGTTCCATAACTATTCCCTCACTTTTGATAATCCTGGATTTCACACATGACGGCATCGGCATGACCATCCACCGACACTTTTTCCCAGACTTTTTCGATTTTTCCTTCCGGGTTGATCAGGTAAGTCGAGCGAACAACACCGAAATACTTCCGTCCATACATGGATTTTTCCTGCCAGACACCGTATTTCTCCAGTACATTATGATCGGGATCGGCCAGCAGATCGATCGTCAGGTTGTATTTTTTGATAAATTTCTGATGGCTGCTCACCGAATCCGGACTGATGCCAAATACCTGCGCGTTCAATTTCCTGTATTCATCCAGGTGTTCTGTAAAATCAAGGGCTTCTTTGGTGCAGCCGCTGGTGTTGTCTTTCGGATAAAAATAGAGTACCACCCACTGTCCGCGATAGTCATTGAGTGTGACCTCGCTATTGTCTTGATTCATCAATGAAAAATCCGGCGCTATGTTTCCAACAACTAACATGATTATTTCTCCTTAATATAAATAAATTTCAATTATCTCTTTGATAGAAAGTGAGAACCGATGGTTACAGTAGTGCTATGGTTCCGATGATATCCTGTATCCGGGATTTTAATCAGTCTTTACATACCTGGCTTCTTCAATTAATTGATCAAAATCACACTATCTGGTTATCATTTAAGAAATATTATGCAAACTGTCAACCTTCAATCCGGAAATCGGTCTTATAAGCGTTAATAATTTTTTGATTGACACTATCGATTTCAGATAAATTATTGTATTTTATCACCGCTTACTGAAGAATGGAGATTAAAAATGCGTAAACGTCTTTCACAATTCTCACTGACGATAATCCTGGCACTGATTGGATCGGTTTCAGCGCAGAATCAATCTCTGGTCCTTATGGATTTCGAAGCGATTGGAATCCCGCCCGAAGAAGCTAAGGTTTTCACCGAACATCTTCAGGTGGAACTGTTTAATCGGGAATTATACACCATTCTTGAAATGCCGGATATTCAAAATAAACTTGCTGAGCATAATTACTCACTGGTAAAATGCTCAAGTGCACCCTGCCTGACGGAAGCCGGTAAATTGTCCGGTACCGATCTAATCATCGGTGGTTCAATTACGAAAATTGAAGGTAATTTTTCTGTCACAGTCCGTATGATCGATGTTAAGAGTGGAAATGTCGTCAAAATATTTGTGTATCGACATTCGGGAGACATCATCTCATTATTCTCGGATGGTGTAGTAACCGTAGCAGACAAATTATCCCAACCGATGATTGAACCCGAGAAAAAACCTGTAACAGCACAGACATATAAAACTACTATGGATAACTCAATGGGCTACCATACCTCATCAAAAAAGATTACCAATCCCGGGGGCATCGGTCCGGCGCTGGCCAGTTGTTTGATCGGTCCGCGAGTCG
>JAFGXZ010000248.1 GCA_016936335.1 Fidelibacterota bacterium | reverse complement strand
GATATTTGTTTTTTGCCCTTTTAAAAGCTGGACATGGATAAACCGGACAAACGGATTGATGGCGCTGACCCGCCGGCTGGCAATATCGTTATCGGGATTCAACTGGTCTTTGAGAATCCGTCGGCTGAAATCCGGATCACTCCAGGGAATTTCCAGGCCTTGTCCGGGATTATTGGACAGGGTTAACAGGTCACTGAGTATTTGATTGCGATTATCCATTTCTAAAGTAACGTGCTGGCAATGTCGGCCAGTTCCGAGCGTTCACCTTTTTCGAGATTGATATGAGCATACAGATTCTGGCCGTGCATCCGGTCAATCAGGTAACTGAGGCCATTGGATTCCAGGTTCAGGTAGGGGTGATCAATCTGGAATATATCGCCGGTAAACACCAGTTTCGTCCCGTCACCGGCCCGGGTGATGATGGTTTTGACTTCGTGAGGCGTCAGGTTCTGGGCTTCATCAACGATAAAAAAGATTTTGACCAGACTGCGACCGCGAATATAGGATAGCGGAGCTATCATCAATTTTTGCTGATCAAGCATATCCTTGATCTTCTGATGTTTGGGACTGTTTTCCGGAAACTGGTTCCGAATGACACCAAGATTATCATAAAGCGGCTGCATGTAGGGATCGAGTTTCGATTGGATGTCGCCGGGTAGAAAACCAATGTCTTTATTGCTCAGTGGCACTACTGGCCGGGCCATATATATCTGCGCATAGTTTTTACGGCATTCCAGAGCGGCGGCCAGAGCTAAGAGGGTTTTTCCGGTTCCGGCCTTCCCTGTGATTGTTACCAGCTTTATATCGGGATTCATCAATGCGTCCAGTACAAAGGTTTGTTCCGCATTGCGGGGAATAATGCCATACGCCGGATTTTTATCAATGCGAACGATCCGTTTTTTAAAAGCATTATTGGTTGCCAGGGCGGAACGATGGTCATTGCGAAGAATGAAGTACTCATTTGGTGCCGGTAATTCCGTCGGAAAACTTTCGGCAGGATCGACTTCATAGGGTGCTTCATACAGTTGATTCATCAATTCATCCGGTGTTTCGTCAATACGGCGATGTCCTTTGTAGAGCGTTGAAATGTCTTTGACATGGTCGGTTGTGTAATCCTGGGACAGCAGTCCTGCAGCTTTGGCTTTCATGCGCAGATTCACATCTTTAGTAACGAGAATAATCTGTTTGGAGGGGGTGGTTTTGGCCAGGTGGTAAGCAATATTCAGGATTTGATGATCCGGAATTTTTGATGAGAAATTTTTAGACAGGTCAGGATGGATCTCGCGATCCAATTTAATGGAAATATTCCCCTGTCGGGGACCAATTTTCAAGCCTCCGTCAAAGAGTTTGTCCCCACTTAGATCGTCAAGTTCCCGTAAAAATTCCCGGGCATGAAAATTAAGTGTCTGATTGCCGGTTTTAAAGTGATCCAGTTCCTCCAGTACTGTGATTGGGATAACCACATCGTGTTCCTGAAAATGATTGATACAGGAACTGTCATGGAGGATCACATTGGTATCCAATACAAACACTTTTGATATTTTCTTCACCATTTTCATTTCCTTCATCTTATCGATGCGTATTTATTGATGTCCGCATCAATGAAAACAATTGTAATAACAAGAATTACCATCGACGGTTATTCAGAGCGGTGTCGATTGTTTTTTTAGCATGTCCATCATGATTTAATATACAATCCGAATTTTAAAACACAACCTGAATTTGCGCTTATCCAATCGATTATTTTAACAACATTATCTTGACCCGGTCGGGGTAGTCGGTAAAAACGCCATCTACATTCAAATCAATCATCCATTGAATCTCATCAGTAAAGTTGACCGTGTAGACAAAAACCCGAAGCCCTTTTTCATGAATGATATTGACAATGTCCTGACTGATAAAGTCGATGCTGATATTGATTGAATTGGGTCTGATTAGTTGCAATATGGCATCGAAATCAAGGGGGACCCCATATAGCAATATTCCGATTTGAATATCAGGATTGATTTCACGAATGGTTTTCAGTTCAAAATGATTGAACGATGAGATCATGAAATCATCAATCGACCAACCGCGTTTCTGAATATAACGGTCAAGCAGTGCCATTACTTGCCGCGCTGTTCCACCACTTTTTAATTCGATATTAATGCCCACACGCCGATCGACCTGATCGAAAACCTCGTGCAGAAAGGGTATTTTTTCACCGTATCCCGCATCCAGTGAGCGAATATACTCCAATGTTTGTTTGTAAATAATTCCGTGTCCGTTGGTTGTTCGGTCCAGGCGATAATCATGAATTACGAGCAATTCATCATTGACCCGATGAACATCTAGCTCGACCCAGTCAGTTCCTCTCCGGATGGCTTCATCAAAGGATAATAATGTATTTTCCGGAGCATATCCCGGTGCGCCCTGATGACCAAATACGATCATTGATTTCCCTTTGTCAGACCTTTTATACTCAAACCGATTCGACCGCGTTCTGCATCGATGGAAAGGATTTTTACATCGATGATATCACCGACAGCCAGGACTTTATGCGGGTCTTTGATGAAACGATCGCCCATCTGGCTGATGTGAATCATACCATCCTGTTTAACACCAATATCAACAAAGGCTCCAAAATCAACGACATTGCGAACGGTACCCTTTAATAGCATTCCTTCCCGGAGATCTTCAATTTTTAAAATATCACTTTTCAACATCGGTTTGGGCAAATCTTCCCGTGGATCACGACCGGGTTTTTCGAGATTTTCCAGAATATCCCGCAGTGTGGGTTCTCCAATCTGCAAATCTTCCGCTAAGCGCCGGATTTCTCCTGTTTGGGCACTAATCTGAGACAGCAGCGCTTTTCCACCGGAATGAATATCGTCAATAGCCAGTTTTTTTAACAGTGAACGGGTTGCATCATAGGATTCCGGATGAATGGATGTATTATCTAGCGGATTCGACCCATCCGGGATGCGCAGAAAGCCGGCACATTGCTCGAAGGAATTAACGCCGACACCGGCGACGTTTTTTAATTCTTCCCGGTTTTGAAAAGCACCTTTTTCCTCCCGATATTTCACAATATTTTCGGCCGTACGACTGGTTAGACCGGAGACGTAGGTCAATAATGACTTCGAAGCGGTGTTCAGGTTGACACCGACCTGGTTCACACAGTCCTCCACGACCGCGTGTAGGGATTCATGCAGGTTTTTCTGATTGACATCATGCTGATATTGCCCAACACCGATACTTTTAGGATCGATTTTAACCAGTTCCGCCAAGGGATCCAGTAATCGCCGGGCGATGGAAATATTACCCCGCAAGCTGGCTTCCAGATCGGGAAATTCCTCCTGGGCAATTTTCGACGCCGAATAGACTGAGGCACCGGCTTCATTAACAATAATATAATTGACGGTTCGTTCCAGCGGCAATTCGGCAATGAGTTCTGCCACCAGAAATTCCGTCTCCCGGCTGGCGGTTCCATTACCAATTGCGATAATCTCAACGTCATGGGTTTTAATCAGTTTGCTAAGCGCCTGTTTGGCATCATCAAATTTATTCTGGGGCGGGTGAGGGTAGATGGTCATGCCTTCCAGGTATTTCCCGGTTTGATCAATGACAGCGACCTTACTCCCCGTCCGAAATCCCGGGTCGATTCCCAGGATATTCCTGCCGGATATCGGGGGTTGCAACAGCAGGTTTTTCAGATTTGTTGCAAAAACACGGATAGCCTGTTGTTCTGCCGATTCCGATAACTGATGCCGGATTTCCCGATCGATGGCTGGAGAGATCAGGCGTTTATAGGCATCTTCCACGGCACCAATAAGATAATCATTGAAAATGGATTCCCTGTTTGTTAAAATCGCAGCCTGAATAATTGTCAGTACGCGATCAATATCCAGATCAACGGTGACCTTCAGAATATTTTCTTTTTCACCACGGTTAATGGCCAGAATACGATGGGAAGGGATTTTATTTACCGGTTCCGAATAGTCATAGTACATTTCGTAAACGCTGGCCACTGATTCATCACGAACAGATGTGATTATTAATCCGGTCTCAAAACTAAATTCCCGGATTTTTTTACGAATATCGGCATTCTCGGATATG
>JAFGXZ010000247.1 GCA_016936335.1 Fidelibacterota bacterium | reverse complement strand
GTGAAAGTGAAATTTAATCTTTTCATAGTATGATCAATTTAAAACAACCGCGAAATTAGAGAAAACCGGAGGATTATAAAAGGATTTTGCATTACCTGGTGGAATCATTTTTTTTCGATCGGGCAATTCCCTGCCATAGTGCCGATGCCAATAATAGGCGAATGACTTTGTTGGAAAAGGGATATGGAAAGAGATGATAGAGAAGTTTTAAAAGTGTAAAAGTATTTTTGGATTTTAGAATGATTCCAACAATTTTTTTAATTAGTCCAATGAATGTCGAAGATGGATATATGTAGGAATAGCCGTACAAGCTATCAAACTCTGGATGTTTCTGAACAAGATAAGGAACGACTTCCCGACCGAAGGTTCGGACATTTTCCAATACTGCATTAAAAGGACGATAGTGATGATGAATGACCTTTATATGGGGAGCGTAGTACAATCCCCGTAGATATTTTTGCCAGAGCCGGTAAGCGAATTCAGTATCCTCGCCGCCATAGGATGAAATAGCCTTATCAAATCCACCCGTTTCTGAAATTGCATGACGTTTAATCGATGTAATTCCCAAAATAAAGGCATGAAACGGCAATGGTGTCTGGACGGGATATTTTTTGGCGCCGCGCTTTGATTGATAAAGGTATTTCTGATATTTGTCAATTGGATTTTCCGGGGCAGGGAGCAATGCCGAAAGTAAGCCGACGACGTTGGGTTTTTTGTGAAACCGAACGTGGTTTTCAATAAAATCGGGTGAAACTTCCATGTCAGCATCCAGAAATATTATGATTTCTCCGTTTGAATGATGAAGGCCGGTATTCCTGGCCGATGCTAATCCTTTATTGACGATATGATTGTGAATTTGAACTTGATTGGATAGAACTATCTGTTGTAATACATCATTTGTATTGTCGGTGGAGCCATCGTTGACGAGATGAATATCCACATTATCTGACGGATAATCCTGGTGAAGAATGGAATTCAAACATCGAGATATAGTTTTAGCAGCATTATACGCCGGAATGATAACAGAAACGGTTGTAGGCTCTTTACTCATTCTGTATTTCGAAGTAAAATATTTTCGAGAATTAAAACTGACGATTTCCAGGAAAATTGACTTACAGTTTTAAGTCCGTTTTCGACTAGTAACTTTCTCTGATGATAATCGGTTAACAGGTAATTTACTTGTGTTGTAAGCGCATCCGTGTCACCGATCGGCACCATCATTGCGTTCTGATTGGGAATTAAGTATTCTTTAACGCCCCGGTTTTCGGTGGCCACTACCGCACAACCACAGGCCATAGCCTCCAGTACCGGAAGTCCCCAGCCTTCACTGTGGCTTGTATGCAGAAATACTTTGGAGGAGCTATAAATTTTACGAAGCTCCGGGATCGGTGGCCGAATGATAATTTTTACCCATACTGGAAAACGGTGAATCGGTTTGCGGGCAGACACTACCGTCGCACTGATGTTTTTTCGCTTTTTCAGGTTTTTCAGGGTTGTGATTAAATCCCGCGGACCTTTTACATTCATGTAGTGGTACACCGCTATAACATCGGTTGTACGCTCCGGAATATTCGCTTCAAGATAAAACTCCTTATGGTCGATGGCATTTCCAATCGGCCCCTCTGCATCCTGACCAATGTTTTTGAGCTCATTGATAATCCATTGGGCAATGGCAATTTTTTTCATTGGCAGATGAAACGTTTCAAGAACTTGTTTTTTTGATCTGAAGTATGTTTCAAAGTGTTGCAATAGATAGAATTTTTTCCCACAGACATCTGGTAATCGGCTAACCGGTTCGGCGGTCTGCCAACCCGCGGCAATGACAGCATCGGCGTCGGGTATGTATTTATCACAGATTTTTTTTACCGTAAGTACGGATACTTTGGGATTGGGCGTGTAATACAATTCCCGGTTGTTTCCAGTACACCTGTCATATTGATTAACCAGGATTTTTTTTAAAAGATACCTGAAATTTGTTTGCAGATGAATCGGGTAAACCAAGGATACAACATGACCTTTTTCAGAAAGACGATTCGCATATTCATGTACCACTTTCACGCCGCCCATGGGGACTGATATAAAACCGGGTAAAACAAAAGTGATACGCATGTTTAAAAGTTAACTCCGATTTGTTGATAATATTCGTAAAGATTTTGGATGACATTACGATAATCGTGATATTTTTCAACCCACACCCTACCCTCTTTACCTTTCTGCAAAATTAGTTCCGAATGTTCAATATAATGGGCTAGCACTTCTCTGATGTTATCTGGCCGGATATTGATAAACGGATGGTCAGGAATAAATTTTTCATAGGTATCATTCAAATAGGTCGCGCTGGCAACGCCCATGGACAGCGATTCCAGTGAATTCATGCCGTAACCCCAGGTTAGTTCGCCAACATGGTCTATAAAGATATCGGACTGGCGCTTGAATTCAATTACTTTTTCGTGAGGCTGATTTTCAACGAGGATAAATTTAATCCCATGACTTTTTTTTAGGTCGAGACATGTTTTTATAATAAGATCCGATCCTTTGATGATTCGGTTGGTGGTGGCATGACAGATTGTAATCGGGTCACCAACGGACTGCTTGATATCAAACGCCCGAACATCGTATGGAAGAAACAAGTATTTCAAATTTGGATGCATATAGGTCAGGTCAAGTTCGTTGGTCAGATTCAGATCGCTGATGGCATCCATTTCGGGAATGACTCCCCGGTTTCGCAAATCCTGACCGTGAAAATGGCAAACGATTTTCTTTC
>JAFGXZ010000030.1 GCA_016936335.1 Fidelibacterota bacterium | reverse complement strand
ATTTATACGTGATAAAAATTATTAATATTGGCAAAGATAGCCTGGCCGACACCTCCGGTATCAGAAAAAATGATCACCTGGTTTCATTGAATGGTCACGCTGTATGCGATTTACTGGATTATTATTTTTATCAATCCGAAGAAAGGCTCGACATCGTTTTTGAACGGGATGGAAAACACAGTCAAATCCAAATTGAAAAGTCCTATGAAGAAGATCTGGGACTTGAGCTGGAGGACTTTAAACTGAAATCCTGTTCTAACAATTGTGTGTTTTGTTTTATAAAGCAGAATCCACCGAATATGCGAAAACAGATTTATTTTTGCGACGAGGACTACCGGTATTCTTTTCTATATGGCAATTTCATCACACTGACGGACATGAATGACACAGATCTGAAACGAATAACGGAACAACGCTTGTCGCCACTGTATATTTCAATCCATGCCACTGATCCTGATATCAGGAAATCCATCTTTCGTTTCAAATCCGATGATCACTTGATGGAAAAGATCACATACCTGGTGAAAAACCGGATTGAACTGCATACACAAGTCGTGCTGGTTCCGGGAATGAATGATGGTCATGTGCTCAATCAGACAATTAACGATTTGTATAAATATAAGAAAATGATAAAGTCACTGGCTGTTGTGCCGGTTGGTTTGACCCGGCACCGAAAACATTTACCAACAATAATGCCGGTTTCCCCTGATTTAGCAGCGGACTTGATTCGACAGTCCGAGGATTGGAACAGAATTTATCGCAATAACGAAGGTGATCCCTTTGTCTACCTGTCTGATGAGTTTTACCTGCTGGCAGAAAAACCGTTTCCTGATAATGAACATTACGGGTCCTATTACCAACTTGAGAATGGGGTGGGTCTGTGCCGGCAATTAATTGAATCTATGGCAGGCCGTATTAAAATCAATTTGACGAATCCCATGAAAATCGGCCTTGTCACCGGAAAATTGGCAGAACCTTTAATTCGTGATTATGTAATGCCCTATTTAAATCGGATTACTAATATGAATGCTGATATTGTTAGCATCGAAAATGATTTCTTCGGCAGAACTGTCACAGTGTCAGGGCTATTGACCGGCCGGGATATTATCAAACAGTTTCCTCCAAATTCAAAATTTGATTGTATCTTTTTACCGCCAAACTGTATCAATGAAGATGGTTTTCTGCTTGATGATCTTACCCCTGAAGACATTGGCCGAGAGTTAAAAACAACGATAAAAGTCGGCGATTACGACATAAAAGAAATGGTGAATACGCTTGAAAAATGAACCAGTAGTTGCAATTATAGGACGCCCGAATGTCGGGAAATCCACTCTGTTTAACAGAATTGCCCAGAAGCGGAAATCAATTATTCATTCACAGGCGGGGATTACCCGTGACCGTGTTTATGAGACAGTCAACTGGGTTGGCCGGCAATTCAGGTTGATTGATACCGGCGGGTATATTCCGGAAAGTCAGGATACTATCGAGACCGCTATCCGGGCACAGGTTGAATTGGCAATCGGAGAAGCCGATTTAATTATGTTTATGGTGGATGTAAATGATCAGTTAATGCCCATGGATAGACAAATTGCTGAGATGCTGCGAATGGCAGATAAACCAATCATACTGGTTGCCAATAAATGTGATGATGAAGTCAGGGAAAATATCCGTTTCGAATTTTTAAAACTGGGTTTCGGCGATGTTTTTCCCATTTCTGCCCAAAACGGTCGTCGAATCGGCGATTTGCTGGATCTTGTACTGGAAAAGTTACCCATGGAAGCTCCGGAAGAGCAGGACATGAGTGATCATTTGCGTTTGGCAATCATTGGCATGCCGAATGCCGGAAAATCGTCTATCATTAATGCAATTCTGGGGGTGGATCAACTCATTGTCACGGATATACCCGGAACAACCCGGGATTCCATCGATTCTGAAATAAGCTACTTTGGTAAGCCGGTCACCTTAATTGATACTGCCGGGCTTCGGAAAAAGAAAAACATCAAAGATGATATTGAATTTTACAGCAATGTTCGGACGGAACGAGCGATTGACCGATGCAATGTCGCAATTCTGGTTGTCGATGCGATCAAAGGATTTGACCGAAAGGATGCAAATATTATCCGTTCGATTCTGGATCGGAAAAAGGGAGTAATCATTGCAATTAATAAATGGGATCTTATCCAGAAAGAATCGAACACGCTGAAACACTACCAGGAAGATATTACTTTTCGTTTTAAGGAACTCGCTTTCTATCCGATGATTTTCATTTCTGCGCTGACCAAACAGCGGATCGGCCAGATTCTGGAAACAGCGTATACGGTCTATGAATCGATGAAAAAGCGGATTTCTACCAATCAATTGAACAAATATTTCCAGGAAGTCATTGACCGGACACCTCCACCCGCGGTAGGCGGAAAACATATTCAGATCAAATATGTCACACAGGTGAAAATTGATCCCCCGGTATTTTTATTTTTCTGCAACGATCCTAAAAGTGTTAAAGAAGAATATCGTCGTTTCCTGGAGAGCAAACTTCGTCAAAAATTTGGCTTCATTGGAGTTCCGGTGACATTGCTGTTTCGCCAGAAATAGGCCGATGAAATACTCGTTAATTATAACATTAATATTCAGTTTACAGGTGCACTTACAGGCAGAGGATTCTCATACGGCAATTATGCAATACCTGGAGTCCACAAAATTGACGCAATCATTATTAGAGACAACACATTCTGTCGATATTTATCCGGTAAAATCACTAATGATCCATCCCAATCAGCGGGAAACATTGCTGGGAAAGGCATCATTCAGTCGGCCGACGCTCACGGGTGAACAGGAGTACATCAGCGATGATGGTCACTTTACATTCCATTATACAACAGCAGGTTATGACGCAGTTGAGATAACGTCGACTAATGAAGATGATGTGCCGGACTATATTTATGAAGCTGCTATTGCTGCTGAATATGTCTACCGAATTTTAATCGATACACTTGGATTTGATCCGCCGCCTGTTGATGATTATACGAGTCCGGAAATGGATATATATGTTTTGAATTTTGGCGGTAGTGTCTATGCGTATACGTATCCGGAAAATAAGGTATCAGCAACCAGCCGTCCAAATGACTGGACCGCATATATGGAAATTGATAATGACTATAAGGAGCTCGCCTATACTACAAATGGGTTTGATGGTCTTAGGGTTACCATTGCCCATGAATATTTTCATGTCATCCAGTTGGGTTATAATTGGTGGGATGATAACGGGCTTCAAATTGATTGGCCATATCAGGGTGATCAGTATTTTCTGGAATGGTCCTCCACCTGGTTCGAAGAACGAGCCTACCCGGAGATCAATGATTATATCCAGTATTTGGGAGGCTTTTTTAATAATCCGGATAAATCTGTCTGGAATTCGGATTATGCTTATGCGATGGGGCCGTTTATCTATTTTCTAATGAACAGGTACGATGAGAATTTATTGACGAAAACCTGGGGAAAGATTAAAAACCAGTTTGCATTCCAGGCGCTTCAAGAGACAATAGGAGAGTATGGTGGTGATCTGGCGACCCAGTATAATAGCTATGTCAGCGCCAGTTATTTTACCGGTTCCCGATATGATGAGGACTTTGCGATTTCGCCGGATGCCCGTTATTATCCAACACTTTCCATTCCGGTCCAATCCTTTAATAATAATTTAAGTATTGATAAAAGCATTAATCCTATAGCAACTTGTCCACTATCAATTTCCTTTTCATCGAATCAATATTTGAATTTATTTATCGAATCACCGGGCAGAGGCGAGTACAAGGGCAGTTATGTAATTGATAAATATTTGTCAGCAAATTTTCTGCGTAAATTCAGCGATCAAACTGAAATCTTCATCGGTGAAGCCAGAAAAGACGATCACTTGATCGTTTTTTTTACCAATACTTCAGCAGAGTCAACTCGAAATTTGAATCTGATGTTGACAATGGCCGAAACATTCCCGACAAAAATACTTGAGCTCTGGGCAAATCCCTATTCCAGCCAGCGTTATGCTTCGTTGAAATTTAATCTGCAACTGGGCAAATTTATTGACAAGCTGCAGCTGCAGATTTATAATCTGCTCGGTCAGCAGGTCTACAGCCGAATTATT
>JAFGXZ010000246.1 GCA_016936335.1 Fidelibacterota bacterium | reverse complement strand
GTTTTTGAAACGGGCGGGTTGCATGGAACCGGTGAGCACAATTGTTTTATCCTGAATGACAGATAATGTTTTGGCGGTGTCGATCATGGTGTCCGTTCCATGGGTGATGACAATCTGCGTATACGGGGCGCGTGTAACTTTTTCAAGAATAATCTGCCGATCGCTTTCATTCATATCCAGGCTGTCTTTCTGCATGATGGTTTCGGTATCAAATTCAACCGTGACATTGGCCTCCTGAAGCACTTCGACAATTTTGGAATCGCCAACCTGGTACGTACTCTTCTGATCGAAGTAAATTTTGTCAATGGTTCCACCAACAGTAAAGATTTTCAGTTCCGGCATAATGTTTTCCTTTTCACTATTTTTTTGCGGGCTAAATTTAGCACATTATCGGCAATTCGGAAATATTTCATAATGCGCCGGAAATGTGTAATTTATTTCAAGTGCAGGAGAGATATCGCGAATGAAATTTTATATTAAAGCAGTATTGGTTACATGGGTTGGGCTCTCGCTTTTATTTGGAGAAGGGGAGCAGCTGTTTGTTGAATTGGGTGATTTTGAACTTGAAAATGGCCAGATCATTAAAGATTGCCGGATCGGTTATCGGATTCTCGGTGAGATGAATGCCGATAAATCGAACATTATTCTTTATCCAACCTGGTTTGGCGGGAGCAGCGAACATGTGTCGGGATTGATTGGACCGGGCAAATTTGTTGATAACAGTGATCTATGTGTCATAATTGTCGATGCATTGGGAAACGGGGTGTCATCATCACCATCGAACAGTAAGAAACAGAAAAACGGGAAATTTCCCGAATTCACGATTCACGATATGGTTCAAAGCCAGTATCGTTTACTCAAAGAGCATCTTGGCATTCAGCATTTGTATGGAATTATTGGCGGGTCAATGGGAAGTTTTCAGACCTTTGAATGGGTAGTATGTTATCCGGACTTTATGGATAAGGCTTTGCCCTATGTCTGCTCACCGGCGCTAAGTTCCTATGATTTACTACAGCTGCAACTGCAACTGGAAATCATTGAGACCGCGCGCAAAGCCCGGTATCCGGAGCAAAAAATCCAGCGACTTGCCAATATAATGACCGAGCTGTTTGGTCATACACCGGAGTATGTTGTTGAAAAACATCCCGCAGATGAATTTGAAAAATATCTGCTTGGATTTGATCACGAACCGTCGCATCAGTTTACTTCATGGAACAAAGCCAGCCAGATTCGGGCTATGCTGGGGCACAATATATTTCGGCACTTTGAGGGTTCCGAAGAGAACACTGCCCATTCGATTAAAGCTGAGATATTGATGATAGTTTCAGCGACAGATCATATCGTGAACCCGATTCCGGCTCTGAAATTTGCCAGGATTCTGGATTGTGAAGTTGTGGTGTTGGAAAATAATTGTGGCCACCTGGCCATTGGTTGCGAAATGGCGCGCTGCAGCCGGATTGTCGGAGATTTCTTTAAACGTTAAGAAAGGGGATAGATCATGAAAAAGTGGGAATATAAGATTATCGATTCGGCACACATTGCCGGTGGAATTTTTCGCGGTAAGAAGTTCAATGAAATCGAAAAATTCCTGAATGAACTGGGGCAGGAAGGCTGGGAAATTATTAATCTTGATTTCAATGATGTCACCGGCCAGATGGATTTCGTGGGTGTGGCGAAACGGGAAATTACCGGTTGAAACCCTTCCTGGTTCAAAATCGCTGGATAATATTATCCATTATCCTGATCACGCCGATCGGATTTTACAGCAAATTTTACAATGGATATCTGCATTACTGGGTCAATAATTCCTTGGGGGGTGTTTTTTATGAGATTTTCTGGTGCCTGGTTCTGGCACTGTTTTTCAGGCGATTGACATCGTTTCAAATCGCAGCCAGTGTCCTGATCGCCACCTGCATTCTGGAATTTCTGCAACTCTGGCACCCACCATTTTTGGAAGCTTTACGGCATAATTTTTTCGGTGTTACCATTCTTGGCAATGCCTTTACCTGGAGTGATTTCCCGTATTATTTTATTGGATCGTTTTTGGGCTATTTTCTGATTATTAAATTGAAGCCCGTGCCCGTTTCAACTGAGATTTCTAGCGCTTAATTTCCCGTAGAAATTCTTCAACTTCCGGAATGCCGCCCTGATAAATCAGGTAACCATTGTAGGGCTCCCGCTCGGTGATTTCGCCGGCAATCGGCGTCAGTATGATCTCTTTGACTTTTTCCAGGTCGTCGGTTTGGCCTAAGGCCCAGCACAATTTCACGTAAGCCACTTCCGGAAGCATATTGGCCGCGGGAATGACGCCCAACTGCATCATTTCGCGACCGGTTTCGTAGACATACATCTGCACATATCCCCAAAGAGTTTGAACGGTCATATATACAGCGATGCCTTTTTCATGTGCCCGTTTCAGAGCCGGGTAAACGGGTTTGTTGACATGCCCCAGACCGGTTCCGGCGATGACAATACCGCGGTAACCATTATCGATCAGAGAATCGATGATATCGGGGTTCATATTGGGATAATAGTAGACGATGGAAACCTTTTCTTCGAAAGCGGTATTGATGATGACGTCTTTATCATCGCGGCGCTTTTGATAATCACTGCGTAGCGGTGTGATCTTTTCCCGGTCAACCATGGCCAGTGGGATGTCACTGATGGTTCGAAAAGTGGAGCGATAGGATGAATGCATTTTACGAACCCGAGTACCGCGATGCAGCAGACCGTACTGATCCGAAGTCGGTCCAAACATGCAGACCATCACTTCAGCGATATCGCTGGTGGCGGCAGTGTTCACGGCATGGATCAGGTTCAAAGCCGCATCGGAAGACGGTCGGTCGGACGAGCGTTGGGAACCGACCATGACAATCGGCACGGGTGAATTTTGAACCATAAATGATAAAATTGCAGAAGTGTGGTGCATGACGTCAGTGCCATGACCAATGACGATACCGTGAACGCCCTTTTTGATCTCTTCGCCAATGGCTTTAGCGGTACCGATCCACTGTTCCGGGCCCATATTCTCGCTGAATACGCCGTAGAGTTTTTCGGTCTCCAGATTGCAGTAGTCCGCCAATTCCGGGACGGAACCGTAGAGTTCCCCCGGTGAAAAGGCCGGAATGACGGCGCCGGTGCGATAATCCAGACGACTGGCAATGGTTCCGCCGGTGCCGAGCAGTTTGACGTTGGGTTTCTTTGCATCATAGGGAAAATCTTTTTCCGGAATCTTGTAGTGTGCCTCTTTGCGGGCGGTTTCCCGGATCGATTGAATCGTATTTACATTGATGCCGACATTGTAGCCATTGCGCAATTTCAGGACGATATGCTTAGCATCAGAGGTTTCCGATCTGGGCAGAATGATACCCTTGAAACCACCTTGTTCGGTTTCCAATTCCACATCACTCCAGACCTGAACCTGATTGTCTTTTAATACCTGGAGAGCCGGATCACGATAACCTTTGAAATTGTCACTCATACCGACTCCCTTTCTTCTTGGACGAATTGGCGAACCTTTTCCAGGACCCGAACCGCCGGAATATGCCCGCGGCATTTGTCCATGACCTGTCCCATGAGGTAACGGGTGTGTTTTGCTGAATCGGCTATTTCCATGGCTTCTTCATTCAGCGAGCCCTGGATGATTCTGTCAATGTCAGATAATTGTATTTTTCGCGGTGAATAGCGTCCCAGCAGAGTGTCGATTTCCAGGCCGGGGACCTTCAGTAATTCAGTGAACAGCTGATCGCCGACCTCCAGAATTGCCGGATTGCTTCCGGCCTCTTCGAAAAAGGATTCCCATATCTTTTCTGTGATTTTTTTCACAGGTAAACCCTGCCTTTTCCAGTGCCGGGTCTTCTCAAACATCAGGCTTGCAATGAGGGTAACAGGCAGTGAACTTTCGGAGATAAGCCTATCGAAAAAATGGCTCAGCCGCGACGAAGTAATAATGTGATGCAGATGTTCCGGAATGCCCGATTTCCGATAGCGTTCCTGCTTTTCCCAGAGCGGTTCGGGGGTGGCGCTGGCGAGTTTTTTAATTCGTTGGCTGGTTATTTCCAAAGGCGGCAAATCGGTATCGGGATACATGCGCTCCGGTCCCGGCAAAATCCGCTCGAAACCATTGGTACCGTCGGCCAGTGCCTGGCGGGTTTCGCCGGGAACTCCGATTGTGGCTTCCTTCGCCCGGATAATGATCTCTTTGACGGCGGTATCGACGTCCTGATCACTGCCCCAAACCAGGATCAGGGCATCCTGGGAATTGGCTTCCACAGTCCGGCGGATTTTGTTCCAGGCAAAACTGCTGATAGTTTCCTCGGTACTTTCGGAAGTCAGGATATTGGGAATACGGGTCAGGCAGGCGATAACC
>JAFGXZ010000029.1 GCA_016936335.1 Fidelibacterota bacterium | reverse complement strand
GGGGTTCCTGGCTCCCATCCATGACCGGCTCTTATTCCTACAGCCGTGGTGGCAATAACTTAGACCTTATCTATTCAAAATTAGACGAAGCCTGGGGTTCTTCTCTGAGTTTGAATTTAAGCTGGTCAATCTTTAATGGTTTACAGCGTAAAACAAATATACAGCGCAATCTGCTTAATTATAAAATATACGATGACCACATTGCCAAGAAAAAGAATGAAATCCGAAACCAAATCAAATTATTAATCGAAAATCTCAATACCTATGTGGAAATGATTGATATTCAGGAATTAAATATCGCTTCTGCTCAGGAAGATTTACGTCTGGCCCAGGAAATGTATCGCCTGAACTCTGCAACGCTGTTGGAAGTCCTGGATGCCCAGGTGACTCTGACAAGCGCCCGGCAACAAATGATCGCCACAAAATATGATGCAAAAATAGCTGAGACCCAGATCGCATTTCTGATGGGGACTTTATAGCGGAAGGATTCGAAAGTTCAATGAAAAAGAAAAACATCCGAAAAATCATTATTCTTGTTATCGTGGTCATTGTTGTCGGAATTATCATTGTAGTAAATAAAAATAAAAGCAATGTCAAGCCCATTGAAGTCCAGACTGAAAAAGTTCAAAGGGAAAGGATTGTACAGACCGTAAATGCTTCCGGATCTCTGATTCCCAAAACCCAGGTTAAAATCAGCGCCAACGTTGCGGCCCGAATTATAAATATCACCGTTCAGCTGGGCGATCGGGTAAAAACCGGTGACCTTCTTGTTGAACTGGATAAAGCCCAATACGAAGCGGCTTATGAGCGGGCACAATCAATTGTACAGTCTAACAAAGCAAATCAGAAGAAGGTTTCCAGTGAACTCAAACGGGTCAGGCAACTGTATACATCCAATCTGACGTCTGAGGCCGAACTGGAAGCGGGAATTGCCCAGATGGAAATCGCTGAAAGTCAAGTTGTTCAGGCGGAAGCCGCCTTAAGACAGGCCAAGGACGACCTGGATAAAACCCGCATTCTGAGCCCTATGAGCGGGATTGTCACCAGCATTAAAAAGGAGGTTGGTGAAATCGCTTTAGGTTCTGTGTTTCAGGAAGATGTTATTCTGGTAATATCCGATATGTCAAAAATGGAGGTCCGGGCTGAAGTTGATGAAACCGACGTTGTGTCCGTATCTTTGGGCGATACCACATTGATTGAAATCGATGCGCTGCCGGACACCACCTACAGGGGCATCGTATCGGAGATTGCCCATAGTGCGTCAACAACCGGCCAGGGCACCCAGGAACAGATCACAAATTTTGAAATCAAAATATCTGTGATTGGACAGGATCCACGGTTTCGCCCCGGTATGTCTGCAACGGTCGATATTATCACCGATGTCCGGGACAGCGCTATTGTTGTTCCTATTCAATCCCTGACGGTCAGAATACCTGAACCAGCGGAAAATCCAGCGAAAGACAGTATCGGCACCACAAAAAAACCGGAAGCGGTAAGCAACCCGAAAAAGCAAACTCCGGTTGATGTTGTTTTTGTGGTACACCCAATTGACGAAAACCAAGTCGTGAAAAAAGGACCTTTTGCCCCCAAACAGTTTCCCACCGCAGAACAGCAGGAAATCAAAGTCGGCATCAGCAGTGACACAAAGTTTGAAATAATCAGCGGACTTGAAGTCGGGGAAGAAATAATTATTGGCTCTTATAAGGCCATTAGTAAAGATTTAAAACATGGCAGTGCCTTGAAAATATCCGGTGACGAAAACGAGAAAGGAAAGAAAAAATGAAACGCTTAACCGTTATTCTAATAACAATGTTTATCGGCAGCATCGTGGTAAACGCCCAGGAAAAATTTGATAAAGCCGAGAAAGATCTGAAGTCAATTACAGACTCTGTAACAACAGATAATGAATCCGCAGAGCGAATCCAGAAGCACGATTACAAAAGTACCCGCATCGAAAATGATGAAACCAACAAAGAGGATGAATGGGAAGAGTGGGACGACTGGGATAAATGGCGCGATGAGCGGAAAAATGAATGGAAAGGTTCCAAAAAACGCGGGTATTTCCGGGGCGGTGCCGGCGGCTGGGACTTCTACATGATGGATCTTAATGTTGATAATATCAACACCAAACTCACTGGCATCGGCATTGCCGAATTCGACCGGCAGATTTATATGAATGGCGGCGGCGGCTGGGGTTTTCTGGGTCACGGAATCCGGATTGGTGGTCTGGGCGCTCACGGACAAGTAAAATCAACCGGTGGAAGTTCAGTCAATGGCACCAGAATCAATAAAGAGGTAACACTTTCCATCAATTTCGGCGGATTCATGATTGAAAAAGTGTATCATCCATTCAATAAAACCGAGTTCTACTTCGGAACCACCATAGGCGGCGGAAACGCTCAACTGAAATTCGATCAATGGAGCGGCGCTGCCGACTGGAACGAAATCTGGGATGGATATGATAACGATGTTATTGAGAACGACAGCGAAAAATACACAGATTATCAGAATGAATTGTCCTGCGGCTATTACACCGTTCTACCAACGATTGGTTTCAGATATAATATCTTCCGCTGGGCGGCAGTAGGTGTCAATGCCGGATATCTTTACATGCGCCAAAACCAGGATGGCTGGCGAATGGATGGTGATCCGGTCAGCAACGCTCCGGAGATTGATTTGTCAAATGTGGTCTATCGCTTGAATTTTTATTTTGGTGGTTGATGCAACACCTGATTCACCTGGAAAAAATCACAAAGACCTATAAAATCGGAACAATTGAGGTCCATGCT
Source organism: Fidelibacterota bacterium (assembly GCA_016936335.1). GTDB lineage: Bacteria > Fidelibacterota > UBA2242 > UBA2242 > UBA2242 > B118-G9. The sequence goes on along the minus strand of JAFGXZ010000029.1, from coordinate 6,929 downwards.
CTGAGGGGTGTGGACCTTGATATTCAATCAAACGAATATATTTCCATTATGGGTCCATCGGGATCAGGAAAATCCACACTCATGAATATAATCGGCTGTCTGGATACACCAACATCGGGCAGTTATTTTCTTGATGACGAACTTGTTTCCACTATGGACGACAATAAACTGGCCGAAGTCCGGAATCGCAAGATCGGTTTTGTTTTTCAGACATTCAATCTGCTACCCCGAGCCACCGCATTGCATAATGTTGAATTGCCTTTGATTTACAGCGGTATCCATGCCAGCAATCGCAAAACGATTGCCGAAGAAGCATTGGAGAAAGTAAGCTTGTCCGATCGTAAAAATCATCGCCCCAACGAGCTCTCTGGCGGACAGCGACAACGGGTCGCCATTGCCCGGGCACTGGTCAATAATCCATCCCTGATCCTGGCCGATGAACCTACCGGTAATTTGGATTCCACGACCGGTAAAGAGATTATGACCGTATTTGATGATCTTCATAAAGCGGGCAACACCATTATCCTGGTCACTCACGAAAAAGAGGTCGCCCAGCATGCCGATCGGATTGTACATATTCTTGATGGAAACATTGCTGAAGACATTCAGGTAAATAACTCGTGATTTCCATACTGATCAGCTTTTGGGAAAATGTTCTCATCGCGCTCCGGGCGCTGGCCCAGAATAAACTGCGAGCCGTGTTGACGACATTGGGTATTATTATCGGTGTTTTAACAGTCGTATCAGTCGCATCCATTATTGCCGGATTAAATGAAGGCTTTTCCAGCCAGATTTCAGCCCTGGGAAGCAACACTCTGTTCGTTCACAAATATCCCTGGATTATCAAAGACGATTTTTTTAAATATCGCAACCGCCCGGACATTACCATGAAAGACGCGGAGTACCTGATCAAGCATTCCAAACTGGCCGAATCAATTGCTCCCGCCGTCGGCACGTCCCGTGATATTAAGTTCCGCAACAATTCTCTCGCTGACATTGGTGTCGCGGGGGTCACCATGGAACATGAATTGATCGAAGGGTACACAATTGCCGATGGTCGATACTTTTCCCAGACCGAAATAGATCACGATAAATCCAGCTGCGTTATCGGTTGGGAAATAAAGGAAAAATTATTCAAGGAGCAACATCCGATTGGGGAACGGATCAAAATCGGCGATGTCTCTTATACGGTAATCGGCGTCATGGATAAACGCGGCAGTCTGCTGGGGCACAATCTGGATTCCGAGGTTTATGTGCCCATCGGTACTATTTTCAAAAATTTCGGTGCTCACCGCAGTATTCGTATCCTTATAAGAGTCCCTTCTGCCGAAATGATCAACGAAGTCAAGGACGAAATCCGTTTCCTGTTACGGGTGTCCCGCAAACTCAAACCCCAGGAAGAGGATAACTTTTCCATCAACCAGCAGGAGATGCTGACCGATATGTATAAGCAGCTCACCGGAGGCCTCTATACAGCCGCCTTTGGAATCGGAACATTATCTCTGCTGGTGGGCGGCATTGGTATTATGAATATCATGCTGGTCTCTGTTGCAGAACGACGCAAAGAAATTGGTATCCGTAAAGCACTCGGCGCCAAACGCCGGGCAATAACAAGTCAATTCATTATTGAATCCATAATAATCTGCAGTATCGGCGGCATTATCGCCATCTTCTTCAGTTTTCTTATTTCCCTGGTCATTGATAAAGTAACCCCCTTTCCGTCGTCGGTTCCAATCTGGTCGGTTTTCATGGGTTTGGGGTTTTCCACGTGTGTTGGCCTGTTTTTCGGTATCTATCCGGCCCGCCAGGCTGCCAAACTCGATCCCATTGAATGCCTGAGGTATGAGTAATGAATTATAATGAAGGATTCAAACTTGCCTGGCAGACGGTCAAGTCCAATAAAATGCGGACGTTTTTGACAACTCTCGGGATTGTTATCGGCGTGACATCCGTAATCGGCATGATGTCTATCATTACAGCCCTGGAACATCATATGATCAACGCTCTTTCCGGGGTCGGCGGAGACATTTTCTGGGTTCAGAAATATCCGGCGGTTCAGATGGGTCATTTATCGAAAGAAATCCGGATGCGTAAGGACCTGAAATACTCACATGTTGAGGCAATTCGGAACAGGGCTAAAAAGATCAGGGCCGTTTCTGCTGAAATTGCAACCTACGGTAAACAGATAAAATATCAGGATAAAGCCACAAATCCCAATATCCTGCTCTATGGCGGCGATGAATACTGGGCCGACGTCAACGGACGCTTCATTTCAGAGGGGCGGTTTTTCACCAAGGAAGAATTATACCGAAAAGATTATGTGGCATTATTGGGCGCAGATGTTACCGAAAAGATTTTCCCTTTCACCTATCCTGTCGGCGAATATGTAAAAATCGACGGCATCCGCTTCAAAGTCATCGGTCTGATCGAAGCCCAGGGAAAACTGCTTGGCAACAGCCGGGATAATCTGGTGGTTATTCCTTTTAATACCTTTACGAAAAGTTACGGAGAAATGCGCTCGATCAATATTGCCGTAAAAGCGCTGCCAAACCAGATTGTCCAGGGAATGGACGAAGTCACCGGAATTCTGCGAATTGTCCGGAAAGTTCCACCGGGAACTCCCAACGACTTCGAGGTAATCACCCAGGACTCGATCATGGACACCCTGAAGAACCTGACCGGATTTGTCTTTATCGCCGCGGTTGTTATCTGTGGAATAGCACTGCTGGTCGGCGGAATTGGCATTATGAACATCATGCTCGTCGCAGTCACCGAGCGAACCCGTGAAATTGGTATCCGAAAAGCTGTGGGGGCAAAAAAACGCCATATCCTCAACCAGTTCCTGACCGAATCTATCGGCATTTGTCTCTTTGGCGGCTTGATCGGCGTCCTCCTGGGGATCCTGATCGGTATTATTATTGCCGGCGCACTGAAACTTCCGCCAACAATTCCCATGTGGTCGGTATTTCTGGGTGTCGGATTTTCACTGATGATCGGACTGGTTTTCGGCGTCTATCCGGCTATGAAAGCCGCCCGGCTTGATCCCATCGAAGCCTTGCGCTGGGAATAAAAAAATAATTTCAATTCATTCCAAATCCAAAATATTTTCCTTTGTAGCGTTTCATCTACAAAAAAATAGCTGAAAACCGACAAGAAAATCATAATAATCACGACAGACAATTATCTGTATAGTGTGTAAACTGTCGTTGAGAATTTTAGCATGAGGTTTTTGTGAATATTATTATTGTTGATGATTCGAAAATATTAAGGCAGCGGTTGAAACGCTTGCTTTCGGCTGTCCCGGATACTCATATTTGTGGTGAAACCGGACAGATATCCGAGGCTATCGAATTAATAAAAAACCTGACTCCGGATGTCATTATCCTCGATATACAACTAATGGACGGTCTCGGTTTTGATGTATACGATCAGGTTATTTCAGAAAAGTATAAACCCGTAACCATTGTTTTAACCAACTACCCGACCCGGCAATATCAACAGATGTGTGATCAGCGTCGGATAGAGTATTTCTTCGATAAAACCACAGATTTTGAGAAAATCGCTGCAACTCTGAAAGAAATGAAATCCAATGAACCAAAAACGTTCTGAAAATTGCCGCGATGTGTTTCATCTACAAAACCGCCCCCGAAATTGGTTGCAACCCTGGAGAAAGATTCTGAGATAAAATATGTATACTGCTGAAAGTAAAAGTAACACATTTAATCTTAAGCTCAATTTTAATAAGGAACGCGTCATGAAAATTCTGATTGTCGATGATTCGGAAATTATTTACAAACGTATCGAAAAATTAATCACCCCCGGTAAAGATCATAATCAAGACAGCATCACGGTAATTTCCAAATTTGATAATCTGCTCATGGATATCTACCATATGATACCGGATGTAATTATTATGAATACATACTCATTGCGTGGAACCCTGATCGAAACCATTCGGGCTGTAAAAACGATCCTGCCCAGTTTAAAAATTATCGCCTTGACTGAATTCTTCAATAAAACCTTTGGAAACCTTCTGAAAAAGGCCGGTTCCGATTATTTTATCGACATTGCTTCCGGAATAGACCAGGTACCCGGCATTATCACAAATATTAAAAACAGGTTTAATTGAAATTATAAATCTTATCAGAGTATTTATTTCAAAAGGACCATACAATTATTGATCTGGTTATCAGCGACGTTGTCCTGCCCGATGGTGCCGGTCAAAACTTCATCGATACATTGGCGAGCATTATGCCTGCTGTAAAAATTCTAGTGACCAGTGGTTTTCATTTCAATAAAATAAACTTTTTCGTTGCCACGGAATTCCCGGCGTGTAATTGATAGAGGTAAACACCGCCGGCCAATCGGCCGGCATCAAAGTTTACCGAGTAATTACCTGCATAGCGAACGCCCTGAAACACCGTTGCGACTTCCTGCCCTGGCAGATTGTAAATTTTCAAGGTAATAAATTCGGAATTCGGAATTTCGAATTCAATGGTTGTGGTCGGATTGAAGGGATTGGGATAATTTTGCTTTAATTTAAAATTTTTCGGAATAGCGTGTGTAGTTGGATCCTGCATATTATTGATTTCCTGATCCAATGAAAATCGGATGGCGTCAGCTCGCAATACAAGGCCCTGGGAACTCTCGCCAGTATCAATAATTCGAACATTGATGGAAGAATCCGCAGGTAAATACCGGTTCCACAGCAGCATCCAATTTCCACTATTCAGATTTTGATCAACATAGATAGAGTCAACAACTCTGTTATTAACATTCAGTTTATAAACGGCATTATTCGCAGCATTCACTGTCTCAGGAAGGATCCCATAAATATGATACATTCCGCTTTTACTTAAAACTGTCTGGAAACTGGCAAATGGTTTTTCGCCCTCATTTATATAGGCATACCGGCTATTGGAACCATAGGCCTGGGCATTACTATAATACCAGCTGCCTGATTCTGAGTAATTTTGAGTATCATCATTATCAATAATTTTTTGTGATGCTGAGAAAATTTCAGCTACCACTGCATCGTGAACCAATTGCCTTGTGCGAAACAAATCAGGCGCAACCCCCGGATAAGTCCGATTTGTTAATAAAATAATAAATAGATCCAGAATCGGATCCATGGCAATGGAAGTTCCGGTATAACCCGTATGTCCGAATCTTTGGGAAGACAGCAATGATCCCATCCACGGACAGTCTGTGTCCCAGCCAAGTGCGCGGGTCGAGCCCTGCGGATCATAACGTATGCGGAATAATTGAACAGTACTCTCTTGCAGATATCGGGTCCCTTTATAAACTCCTTGACTTAGAAGCAGTTGCACCATTTTCGCCAGATCGCCAGTATTTGAAAATAATCCTGCATTCCCGGATAATCCATCCAGTGAACGGGCAAGCGGATCATGAACGATGCCGGGATTTACATTATTAAGTGTTGGTGCAATTCGGAAATCCAGGGAATCCGGGGGAACAAACATACTGGAGAACATACCCAATGGATTCGTCCAGGTATTTTTGTAATAATAAGGAAACATTGTGTCTGCTTTTACCGAAATCACTTCAGCTAACACCACCATACTGAGATCACTATAAGCAAATGTACCAAGAGGGAAAGCCGGAGTAATTGTAACAATGTCATGAATTATCTGGTCACGATTCTCACCTGGTGAGCCACCATAACCGATTGGCAGACCGCTATTGTGCAGGAGAAGATTTTCAATCTTTACGTTCCCCTTGCCATTTTGTGCAAATTCCGGAATTGTCTGTGCGACATATTCCTGCAAATCAAGCAGACCGTTTTCATACAATTTCATTGCCGACATCGTTGTACACATAACTTTCGTCAGGGAGGCGAGATCAAACATAATGGAAGTATCGGTAATGGTTGCATTGGAATCATAGGTCAGCCTGCCATAAGCTTTATGATATAAAATAGAACTGTGAGTACCGACAATTAATGCTGCTGCCGGAAAAATCTGACTCTGAATAGCGTTATTTATAATCAGATCAACGCTCTTAAAATCTTGCGCTAAAACGGCAGTAACAAGAATGAAATAGATTAATAGTGTTTTCTTGATTTTCATAAAGATCATTCGAGTAAAATCAATTTTTTCGTATGAATATAATTTCCGGCATGAAATCTGTAAAAATAAATCCCACCAGCAAGATCACCTGTGTCCCAGGAATATTTATAATGACCTGCTCTCATCTTTTCCGACACAAGCGTAGTAATTTGCTGTCCAAGAACGTTATATACATTTATGGTGACAAATTCGGGATACGGGATACGGAATTCGATGGTTGTGGCCGGATTAAAGGGATTGGGATAATTCTGGGACAAATAAAAACCATTGAGCAAGCCGTTTCCTTGAATACCGGTTTCCAGTTGGTTAGATGAACCGGGTGTCGGAGTGACAAATGTTTGCCAGGTATCACTAGCGTCGGGAAATCGACCGAAAGACACATCTGTTTCCTGTTCACCAAAACTCAACGAATCAATAATTGTGACTCCATCTTCGGCGACGATGGCAATAAATTCACCTCCAGCACTGAGTTTGAAATTACTGTGGTATCCGTTCTGGTCCTCGTCCTCATCACACCAGACCACCATGAAAGCGCCAGGTTCAAGCACTTCACCACCAAAGGGAAATTGCCATTTCGTCAGATTGTCCATTTTATCAGTTAAATACAAACCACTCAGAGCAAAGATTTCATCGCCGGTGTTTAGTATTTCAATCCAATCATCGTAGTCTCCGGCATCGTCGGTATTCGTCGCATCGTTATCTGCCATAAATTCGTTAATCTTCAGGGAAATATCCTGGTATTCAAGTGCCTGGATAGTAATAAATTCAGACGTCGGAAAAATGCAGAAATTCCCACTGATGTCTTCCACTGAAACCTTAAACCGGCCAAATCCACCGGCT
>JAFGXZ010000028.1 GCA_016936335.1 Fidelibacterota bacterium | reverse complement strand
TTTCTAGCGTACGGCTTTGGATTCGCTGCTGGTAACTATCTGGGCATTACCATTGAGGAAAAAATTGCTCTCGGACAGCAGGTCATCCGGATTATTACCCGCAGTACCATGGATATTCTGCCGATGGCGCTTCGGGATGCCGGCTATGGGGCAACCGTCATTCAAGCCAAGGGTGCCAAAGGCGAGGTAAATGTCATTCTCTGTGTTGTTCCCCGAAAACAGGTCAAAGATGCCATTGCATTGGCCCGGGAAATTGACCCGGACACTTTCATATCGCTTCAGGATATCCGTTCCGTTAATGCCGGTTTTATGCCACTCCGAACCCCATTGTTCAGTTGGCGGCGAATCGTAAAGAAAAAGTAATCATGAAGTTGCGACCAATAAAAACACTTCTCCCCATCAATCTCTGCCTATCAATTATCATAGGCGCAAGCATGGTATCCTGCTTCCAAAAACGGGAGATGGAAAGCTTTCAGGCACTCAGCACCCTAGACTCAGTGACAGTACGTTTATCAGCCACCTGTGATTTTATCCGGGAATATCCCAAAAGCGACAGCCTCTTCCCGGCAATTAAATCTGCATTGGAATTGTTGGAAAAAAATGGTGATCCCGACCAGTTACTTCTGTTTACCCTGAACCAGCGGCTTATTCAAACTGATCCGCAAATCCAACAATATTTAGACAATATTCTGTTTGAAAAACTTATTTCGGATTCACTTTCCAAAAGCAATTACCTGTCCGATACTGAGAATTATCACCAGAAATACACCGATGAACTATCCTTCGTTCTGAGTGTAATACTACATCTGAATAGCGGCTTTCAATCCGACAGTATTCGGAATAAAACCATTAAACAATTTGGCAATATCCTTCTGCAATCGGATAACGACATGATAATGGAATTCAAATCGTTATCAGACCGGATTCTCCAGCTAAATGACAGCCTGTTAATTCCTCTTTCAAACCAATTTCTGATCCGTGCCTTGAAAAATAATTCCCGGACAATGATTCGCAGCCAATTCCCGAATACCGCCGCATGTGATTCGATTCAGAATCATAATTATTATACACTCTATACTGCTCTGGCCTGGAATGCGTATCGGCAACACCGGTTTTCCTACACTCTGAACCTGATGTCACAAGCCACAAAGTACGGGAATCTGGAGGACCAGAATGGGTATATAATCCTTGGGGCAGCCCAGGCCCAGTGTGGTGAGTTAAACGATGGCTGGGCCAATGTATTGAAAGGCTTGATTCTGAATCCCGAAGCCGAAAAACAATCCGTTGAGATTGAGAATCTTTATACCGCAATGTTCTATCGTATCCGGGGTTCCCGGGAAAATCCGGCCCGGTTTTTAAGTCAATATCGACGTTCTCACCGCTAATCCTAACAATATGAAAGAATATAAATGAAACGTCAATCGGTCAAAATTCTGTATTCAATCGGCAGCGGAATTGTCCTGCTTTGCATCGATTTTTTAAGCAAGTTTATTGCAAATGCCCGACTTCCGTTCGAGAAAGTTCAGGATACTTTTTTACCATTTCTGGTGTTTTATCGTACCCATAACACCGGGTACCATTTCTTATTCGGACCGATCAATAATCATTTTCTCTGGGCCCTTTCCGGATTAATATTTGTATCGGCCCTCATTGCATCTCTGATTCACTCCCTGGTCAAGGAAAACCTGGATCGGATTAACTTTACCGTCTATGCAGCAATTCTCGCCCTGACAATCGGCGCAACCGGCAATGTACTGGAAATCCTGTTTGCCGGTCATGCCACGGATTTTTTCATTTTCCGCCCCTTCCCGTGGCCCAGCAATTTCTGTGATCAATATATTAACGGAATTCTGTATATCACACTTCCGGTTATTATCATTAAATCATTAATTGAACGCATTCGGCATAAACGTCTGATAAAGGCGGAGCGCGAAAATCGTGATACGTGAGGATTTATTTGCCTTTGAGTTTTCCCTGGGCGCGCAGGCGATCATACTGTTCGGGATATAATTTTTTCATACAATCGTTGCACAAACCATGGCTGAATTCAGCATCGGAATGTTTGGAAATATACAATTCCACATCACTCCAGTAGCCCTTGTCATCGCGGATTTTTTTACAATTCGCACAAATGGGGATTAAACCGCTCAGGGTGTTCACCTGGCGCAGTGCTGTTTGTAATTCACCGATGATTCTTTCACGCTCTTCTTCGGCTTTTTTACGCTCAGTAATGTCGTGGCCGATACCCACCAATCCGACGATACGACCCGTACTGTCTTTTAACGGAATTTTAGAGCTTATCTGCCAGCCAATTGTTCTATCCGGACGGGTAGTTTTTTCTTCATGGTTAAGAATCGGCTTGCCTGTTTCAATAACTTTCAAGTCATCAGCCTGAAATAAAGCGGCCAGTTCCGACGGGTAGAAGTCAAAATCCGTTTTCCCAAGCACAGCAGATTCTGAGGAAGCTCCCATATTTTGGAAATCCGCCTTATTGGAAAGGGTCTTTTGGCAAGCTGCATTCTTTACATAAATTGCGTCAGGTAGATGGTCTATCAAAGTGCGCATAAGATTTCGCTCATTCGCCAGTGTTTCTTCAATCCGCTTTTGTTCCGATATATCTCTATAAATAGCAAGCGCTCCAATATGCTTACCATTCACAATTATCGGAGCACCGCTCACTGAAACATCTATAAACATTCCGTCTTTACGCATACGTTTCCGTTCAAAATGCATAATTCCGCCATCCTGGACTTTCTTTGTGATCATGGTGGCATCTTCGATATTATCCTCTTTGACGATGAAACTATCGAGATTTTTCCCATAAATGTCTGCCCGGGTATACCCAAACAATCGTTCAAAATAAGAGTTAATACTCACGACATTACCGCTTAAATCCAGTGTGACAATGGCATCGGAAGCATTGGCAAACAGGGCTTCAAAATATTGCTTCTGCTTCTGAACTTCTTCTTCGGCGGCCCGAATGGCTGTGATATCCACATAGACAGCGATAATCCCGATTTGCTTTCCATCGACAATAATCGGAGCGCCATTGATCGATACGTCCACCAGTGTCCCGTCTTTTCGAAGTCTTTGGGCTTCCACGCCGGCTGTACCACCCAGATGAATACGACTGGTTATCTCTTTGGCTCCCTTTCGCAAATCTTGTGGCACAATCAGGTCATCAATATTTTGACCTTTGATCTCCTGTAACGTATGACCAAACAGTCGTTCAAACTGGGGGTTGACATTCACGATATTTTGCTGCATATCTAACGTCGCAATTGCCCCCGGTGAACTGGTATATAATGCCTCGAAATACTGTTTCTGCTTCTGGATTTCCAGTTCGGCTTTTTTCCGGTCTGAAATATCCCGAATTACCGCAAAAGTGGCAGTATTGCCTTGATATTGGATAATTGATACATTCGCCTCAACATTTATTTCCGATCCATCCTTACGCCTGAAGACAGTGTCATATTGCGAAGGAACATTTTCACCACGGTCCCGTCGGGCACTCCGTTCCCGCAGTATTTCCACTCCTTTAACCGAGTATACATCCCGGTAATCCATCATTGTCAATTCTGAAACAGAATAGCCCAGCATGGAAGCAAACTGATCATTAAAAAAGATAAACCGGTCAAACTGACTAATCACAATAGCGTCTTTAATATTTTCAATCAGAAGCCGGTATTTTTCCTCTTTTCCCAAGATTTGTGTTTCCGTCAGTTCAGTAATATATCCTTCCAGCGATAACAGTTCATCATCATCGGAAAAAATACCGATTCCCTGTTCCCAGACCCATTTGATTTTTCCCGATGCTGTCCGGATGCGGTATTCAATGATATAAGATTTACGTTCATCGATCGCCTTTTGGATTTCATTAAATACCATATCACGGTCTTTAGGCTCAATCAGATCACCGTAACTCACTGTTTTATTATTAATCAGGTCTTCCGGCTGATATTCAAGCAGATCGATACAACCATGGCTGATATCCAACATTGTCCAATCGCGGTCGTTCGCACATCGATATACAATACCGGGAAGATTCTCCAATAATTGGATTTTATCAATCAACTCAACCCTCCCGGTTTCAGCGGATTTTTTATTTTTCGATCTTTGATTCATATTGCCCATAGTATTTACTGTACAAATATATAAGAAAAAAGATTTTCTACCAATTAATAAAAAATGGAAGCCTCCCGGTCGTTGAACAGGGAGGCTTTAATACAAAATATCGAAACGTGATTACTGGAGTAATTTTACAATAATCGCTTTCTGGACATGCATCCGGTTTTCAGCTTCATCAAAGACAATGGAATTGGGACTATCAATCACTTCATCAGTGATCTCATCCCCGCGGTGAGCCGGCAGACAATGCATGACAAGCACATCTTTCTTGGCATGTTTCATCAAATTACCATTTACCTGAAAAGGCATAAATGCTTTTCGGCGCAGTTCAGCTTCGGTTTCCTGTCCCATGCTGGCCCACACATCGGTATAAACGACATCGGCATCCCGCACTGCCTCCACCGGATCGTGCAAAACTTCAATACGACTGATTCCCACATTGTGGGCATTTTTCAGGATTGTCTCATCGGGATCATAGCCGTTGGGCGAAGCGAGTACAAAATGCATCGGCAGCCGGGCGGCAAGATTTATCCATGAATTAGCGACATTGTTACCATCACCAATAAATGCGATTTTCAGATCATTTAAATGTTTACGATGTTCGAGAACCGTAAAAATATCTGCCATAATCTGGCATGGATGATTCAAATCCGTCAAACCATTGATAACAGGAACAGTCGAATATTCAGCCAGCTCCAGCATATGTGTATGATCAAACAGGCGGGCCATGATAATGTCATCGTAACGGGCAATCACCCGGGCAATATCTCTGACCGCTTCCCGTTTTCCGATGCCAATATCATTCGGTCCCAGATAGATGGCGTGCCCGCCCAACTGAGACATGCCGGTCTCGAAGGAAATCCGGGTTCGGGCCGAAGGTTTGGCAAAAATCATCGCCATATTCTTACCCTTCAAAGGCGTATATTCTTTGCCCTTTTTAACAAGGGCTTTCATTGTTGCAGTAAGGTCAAACACTTCCTGAATTTCATCACTGCTAAAATCAGTAATGTGCACGAAATCTCGTTTCACGTTCTCCTCCTAAAGTATATAACGACTTAAATCGCGATCCTTGATCAGTTCCGATAACTTTTTTTCCACATCTTCCCGGGTAATTCTAACCTCTTTAATCTTACTGTCCGGAATCCGGAATAACATATCTTCCAACAATGTTGTCATGATGGTATGCAGACGCCGGGCACCAATATTTTCCATCTTATCATTCACTTCGGCTGCCAGTTGGGCAATTTTCTCAATGGCATTGTCATCCACGACAAGATCCACCTCTTCTGTTTTTAATAAAGCTTGATACTGCTTCAGCAACGCATTCCGCGGATTTTGCAGAATTTGAATGAATTCAGCCTGTCCCAGGCTGTCCATCTCCACCCGGATCGGAAACCGTCCCTGCAACTCCGGTATTAAATCCGAAGGTTTCGTCATGTGAAACGCACCGGCCGCAATAAAGAGAATGTGATCGGTCCGGACAACACCAAATTTCGTCTGGACATTTGATCCTTCCACAATCGGTAAAATATCGCGCTGGACACCTTCTCTCGAAACATCCGGTCCGCGCCCCGAATCACCATGAGATGAGGCTATTTTATCAATTTCATCCAAAAATACAATTCCCGATTCTTCCACCCGTCGGATGGCTTCCTGGATAATACGGTCATTATCCACCAGCTTCTCCGCCTCTTCCTGGGTAAATATTTTCCGGGCTTCAGTGACGGTGGCTTTTTGTACTTTTTTCTTTTTCGGGAAAGCGCTGCCCAACATTTCCGTCAGGTTCAGGCCCATTTCTTCCATCCCAGCCGGCCCAAAAACCTGCATCATCGGAGTTCCGCCTTTATGCACGGTGATTTCGATTACCCGTTCATCCAATGAACCGTTTTCGAGCATTTCCCGGAATTTTTCGCGGGTATTGGAAAGCTGTTCGTCCTTGACTTCAAGAGATGATTCAGAGTCCCTGCTCGACTTCCGGGGTGGTAG
>JAFGXZ010000245.1 GCA_016936335.1 Fidelibacterota bacterium | reverse complement strand
TTACCGGCGAAAAATGTAATCTTTGCGGCAAAGCCATGGTGATCAAATGGAGTCGTAACGGAAAATTCCTGGCCTGTTCCGGATTTCCGGAGTGCCGGAATACCCGTCCGCTGGAGGAAGATCACACTGTCGAAGATCTGCCTGATAAAAATTGTCCGAAATGTGGCGGTCAGATGATTGTCAAGCAAGGCCGTTTCGGCAAATTCTGGGCCTGTTCCAATTATCCCAAATGTAAAACCACCGAGCCTTTTACGTTGAATATTAATTGTCCCGAACCGGACTGTGACGGAAAATTGGTGGAGAAAAAAACCGGTCGGGGAAAGACATTCTATGGCTGCAGCAGCTATCCCAACTGCAAGTTTGCTACCTGGAACGAACCCCTGGCGAAAACCTGTGGTCATTGCGGTTATGGCATTTTGGAGCGAAAAGAGACCCGTGGCAAAGGTACCTTAATTTTCTGCCCAAAATGCAAAACCGAATTTGAAGACGGCGAATAAACATCAAATTATAAACAGATGAGATACTGTATTCGGAGGAATTTATGGCGATTGTAACAATGGACAAAATCGTTTCCCTGTGCAAACGACGAGGGTATATATTTCAGTCCAGTGAGATCTACGGCAAGCTGAATGCCTGTTATGATTATGGTCCGCTGGGTGTGGAATTGAAAAAGAATATCAAAGAGGTCTGGTGGCAGGCAATGGTCTATGAACACGACAATATCGTCGGTCTGGACGCTGCTATCCTGATGCATCCCCGGGTTTGGGAAGCGTCGGGGCATGTCGAAGGTTTTCATGATCCGCTGGTAGACTGCAAACAGTGCAAAAATCGCTTTAGGGAAGACGAGATCGCACCGGAAAAACTGGCAATTAAACAGTGCCCGGCTTGTGGGACGAAAGGATCGCTAACCGATGCCCGCCAATTCAATCTGATGTTCAAGACCCATATGGGGGCAGTGGAAGAAAATGCCTCGGTGATTTACCTTCGTCCAGAAACTGCTCAGGGTATCTATGTAAATTATAAGAACGTTATGGATTCATCCCGCCTGAAAATACCCTTTGGAATTGCCCAGATCGGGAAAGCCTTTCGGAATGAAATTACGCCGGGCAATTTTATATTTCGCACCCGGGAATTTGAGCAGATGGAGATGCAGTTTTTTGTAAAACCCGGTGCTGATGATGCCTATTTTGAAGAATGGAAACAGAAGCGGATTGACTTTTATGAACGTATGGGAATCAAAAAGAACAAACTGCGTTTTCATCAGCATGGTTCCAATGAACTGGCTCACTATGCCAAAGCGGCCTTTGATATTGAATATGAATTTCCGATTGGCTGGAAAGAGCTGGAAGGTGTCCATAACCGGACGGATTTTGACCTGTCCAGACACCAGGAATACTCCGGTAAAGATCTGACGTATTTTGACGATGAAAGCCGTGAACGGTTTCTTCCCTACATCATCGAGACTTCTGCCGGTGTTGACCGAACTCTGTTGACCTGCCTGGTGGATGCCTATGAAGAAGAAGAACTTGAGAAAGATACCCGGATTGTATTACATCTGGATCCGAAACTGGCACCGATCAAGGCCGCTATTTTACCGCTTGTCAATCGCGATGGTATGCCGGATATTGCCATGGCGATTTACCATGATACCAAAAAATATATGAATACGTTCTATGATCAGGGTGGTTCCATCGGACGTCGCTATCGTCGCCAGGATGAAGCCGGCACACCCTATGGCATTACGGTGGATTCACAGACCCTCGAAGATGGAACGGTGACAGTCCGTGACCGGGATACATTGGAACAGATACGCATATCCAAAGACATGGTTTTAAATTTTCTTAAAGATAAACTGACTCAATAAAAGTAACGACAAACTCTGTCCTGGCTCTTAATTCCTGAGTCAAATATCTCAATACTCAAGTCTTATTTCTGAAGATTGTATTTCAGCAACTTATATCGTAGCATTCGGTCGGTAATACCCAGCAGTTCTGCGGCTTTGGCCTGAATTCCATTGGCTTGTTGCAGCGCTTTCCGGATCAAGGATATTTCCAGTTCCTCAACCTGATCCGGCAAACTTTTGGAAAGTGTTGCGCCAATGCTGACACTGGTATCCAGGGGCAGATCATCACGAGTAATTATTGAGCCGCGTGCTAAAATTACCGCTCTTTCGATGATATTTTCCAGCTCCCGGACATTACCAGGATAATCATAACGCATCAACAGATCCAGTCCCTCTGAAGAGATTTCTCTTGCCCGGCTTTTGTTTATCTGCGAATGCTTATCAATAAAGTGATTAACCAGAAGCGGAATATCTTCACGGCGCTTGCGAAGCGGTGGGATTTCGATGGGGATGACATTGAGACGAAAAAAAAGATCGGATCGAAACTTTCCCTCTTTAACCATTTGTTCAATATTGACATTGGTGGCGGACAAGATCCGGACATCGGATTTAATAACCTGTGTTGAACCCAAACGTTGAAATTCTTTTTCCTGAATAAAGCGCAGAAGTTTGACCTGAATGTTAAAGGGAATATCGGTGACTTCGTCAAGGAAAAGGGTTCCGCCGTCGGCGATTTCAAACCGGCCTTTGAAACTTTCATGGGCGCCGGTATAAGCCCCTTTTTCCCGTCCAAAGAGTTCGCTTTCAAACAGGGTTTCCGGAATGGCGGCGCAGTTCGTTACCACGAAAGGTTTATTCTTGCGGGGAGATGTTTGATGAATGGCTTTAGCGACCATTTCCTTACCGGTACCGCTTTCACCTAAAATCAGAATTGCTGATTGACTACTACTCACCCGGGCGACCAGATTTAGCACTTTATCCATCTGTTTACTCTTGTAAACAATATCGGAAACGATATTTTTTTTGGGCTGCTGAAAATGTAGGATTTCGTTCTCCTTTTTCAGGATGTTATGTTCAGCGACTTTGTTTAATTTCAGTTCCAGCTCTTCAAGATCAACCGGCTTGGAAAGATAATCCCAGGCGCCGTGCTTCATGGCTTCAACGGAATCCTCGATAGTTCCGTAGGCGGTCAGGATGATGACCTGAATTTCAGAGCTAATGTCTTTGACCTGTTTTAATACATCAAGACCATTCATGCCGGGCATTCGAAAATCGGTTATGACGACATCAACATAGCGGTTTTTTAAAGCGGCAATCCCTTTTTCTCCGGATTCGTGACTGTCGACCTGGCAGCCGAGTTTTTCCAGGAATCCACTGAGCACTTCCCGATGGGAGATATCATCATCAATGAGTAATACAGATAACGTAATTTTGTTAGTTTGCATGATTAAATGGTAAAATAATTGTGAAAGTTGTCCCTTTATTTTCCTGGCTGTCAACCCGGATCTTGCCACCATGTTCAGAAACAATCTGATTTGCATGGGCCAGTCCCAGCCCTGTTCCGTTCGATTTTGTGGTGAAGTATAAATTGAATATTTTTGAGAGGTTTTCTTGTGAAATTCCGCTACCGGTATCTTTAATCGAAATAGTGATTTCCCGGTTAGTCGTCCTTAAACCAATTTCAATAATTCCCTTTGGCGGTGTCGCATCAATCGCATTTTCCAGGATATTGATCAGGCATTCTTCAATTTTTACCGGGTCAATGATTGTTTTGACATTCATGTGGTTCTGCCAGATAAGCGTTATCCCGGCGGCGGCGATTTTTCCATTATACAGATCGACGATCTTGTCGATGATTTTCTCAAGCCGGTTTGGGGACATTTGCAATGGAGCCGGTTTTGAAAATTGCAGCAGGTTTTTAATGGATGTGCCAATGTGATCAATTTCTTTACGAATGATATCAAACAACCGTTTCTGTTCCGCTTCTCCTGTTGTTGGTTTAAATTCCCTGCCCAGACGTTGCACTGTCATGGAAATGGCGCTGAGTGGATTACGGATTTCATGGGCAATTCCAGCCGCCAGCTCCCCGACAGCACTCATTTTTTCCTTATGTCGCAAATCGCGTTGAAGGATATACACTTCATTGGTGATTTTCTGCTTCTCTTTTTCCAGTAGCTGGATATTTTGAATGGATATGGAATAGGAAAACAGGATGAAACTGACAATCAGCAGAACGGATAGCCGGATGAGTGTCTGACGAAGAACCGTCTTCTGCATCTTAACGATTGGAGAATAATCAAGTCCGATGCGCAGGGTGCCCCTGTATTTGTTGATCACAATTAATGGAGTCAGAGCTTCGAAGACCTCGGTGTCCTTATATTTTATTGTCCGCCAGTGAAATTGATCATGCTTTTTTAAATTAGCAAGCAGTGTGTCTTCTGAAAATTTTGACAAAGAATCCAGGGTATTTGTCTTGGCAATAATCCCGTTGGAATCCTGGATCGCGATATAAATTATCGATGAATCTGACACAATGGTATTCAGATATTGTTCAATTCCAATGATATTCCGAAGCGCGGAAAACCTTGAGGCTTTGACCGATCCCACAATCGCTCCGCCTTTGCTTCTGGCAATAGCACCAATATAACCATCTTCGTTCAGCTTATCAAAGGGCTGAATACCGAGGATAAGTTCATTTTCTTTTCCCAGCAATATTGGCTGGAGCAGCGAGTCAATATTTGAACATTGCCGGTCGTCATGGCTGTAATAAATTCGATTTCCGGATTTAGAAAAAATAGTAAGATGATAGATATGCTCGGTGCTGCAAAAATCCTGTAAGTAATTGTTATCAATTTTACCGGTTCGTTCAAAATTGTCCAGAACACGTAACTCAGAGATAAGCCATTTATTAAGATACTGCCGTAACATTGCATCGCTGACAATGGAACTTCTTGTCGATTTATTGACTGTATTGGCCAGCATTTGCGAGAAGTGGATCATGTTTTCTATGACCGATTTCCGTTGGGTAAAATAATCAAAGATAGCCGAAGCACTCAAAATCATAAACAGAAGTATAAACACGGATACCAGTGTTCTGGTCGAGATAATATTTTTATAGTGTGTGAATTGTGTTTTCAATTTGACCTTCAACGCTTCAGGCCTTTAAATATAGGGGTGATGCTAAAAAATATAAAGTTAAATCTCGATTAAAGAAAAACCGGACAGCGAGGAGAAACATGCTGTCCGGTATCGTTGTGAAAGGAGACGTTTTTCTAAATTTAATCCCAGGGCTCCGGTCGGATGAGTAAAACCGCAAGAGTACCAAAAAGTCCGGAGAACAACACGATGATAAAATCGAACCAATTATTCCTGAGTTTTTCATGATAGAGATAAATTTTAAGGAAATATGTAATTATTAAACCGAGCAAGATACCGATTAAGGAAAGTTTACCGTTCAATACAAATTTAAATTTGATATATCTGTAGTTTTTTGATGTACGCTCAATCGAAAATGGAAAAACAATCGCAGCTATCTTGCTGCTGGTCCACTCTTCGCGTGGCGTCCAACTGGTCTGATATGTATCAATGTAATTGTAATTACTATCCATTACCGTGTATGTTAATCCTTTATCATCATAGTATTTAACCATGCGATAGATCGGATTACATTGTAACCTGAAAACCATCTTATCAGCGATATACCCGTCGACAGGTAGTTTCGTCAGTGCATAATTATTATATCGTATCAGGTAGATTTCATTGGTCTTTGTAACGATAGCGCCGAGATATTCCTTCATACTGTTTTCCTGGACCATGATAAAACGAATATTTAAATCGGTGGGAATTCCGGTATTGACACAAAACGGCTGACCTTTAATCTGTTTTAAATGATAAACACTATTCATAGCGTCAATAATAAAATATCCTTCGTCAAAAGGTTTTTTGGTGGTCGGATTACCGGTGATATATTTTGCCGGGAATTGAAAGCCTGCATCACTTAAAGCGTGTGTAAATTCCTTTGATTTTGCCGGTACGATTTTATTTGTCTCAGCGTCAATGAATTCAAGACTTGTGCAAACTCGGAATAGCTCGTCGGGTAATTCCAGCCGAGCGAACTCGGATTGCGATTCAAAAAGCGGATACAGATCAATAACGGGTGTGTTTAAATCTTTCGGTTCAAAAGAGAGATTAAGGGATTTATTTCGAATGATGGAGTAACTGATTGGAACGCCATCAATATTATCCGGTAAGATATTCCATTTTAATAAATCACCATAATAGGTAAAAGGCAAAAAAGTACGGAATGTTTTTCGATCAAAGGTATTTCTCTCTTTATCAAAATATTCCGATTCGTTTCCACTGCGGTTTCTGGAAAATAGAAAATCTTTTTTAATCGAGCTGTAAAACACCATTGGGGCTTGAATAGGTTTGTCGAATATCATCCAGTACAGGTTTGGGAGTAATATCGATAAAGCGACAATGAACAGGACGATAATGGCATAACGTGATATTTTCGGTATCATAGTCTGCTTCCTTTCCGTAAACGATATCCCGGAAATAACATTACCAATATGAATATCAAGGATAGTAATATATAACGTATTAGTGAAAATCGATAAAGTCCGAGATTACCACCTAAAAACAGGCTCTGAATGATGGGGTAGAGCAGGACGGCATAGACAATCCGATATTTCCATGAAGGATCTACTGTAATCGCTGACGCACCGAGATAAGCGACAAAACTGGCCAATAGCCAGGGCGCCATGGTCAATAAAGATGCAACGCTCACCTCGCGCGGAAAATAAATCGAGCCGATAATTGCCAAACCCAATAGTGCAAGAATTGAAAAAAGAGCAATCATCCCTAGTCCGACGAAGGACATGAAGATTAACGATTTATTCTCATGAATCGGTAAGTGGAATGTGAGACGGTAGCGTTTTTTTACCATTTCTGGAACGAACTGAATAATTGCCAATAGTATTCCGGCAAGGATCGGGACGAATTTTATTGATTTGAAAAAAGGGACACTGCGTTGAATGACATACAACCAGACACTGATGGCATCATTCATTTCGAACCACTGCCGAACATCAAGACCTATGTAGATTAATGATCCAAGCATGACAACCAGGTAGCCGATCACCCACCAGCGAATTTTAATCCATTCTTTATATAGAATTGCTTTATACATGCGAATTCCTTTCTTAATATTTACCGGTCAATCCAATGAATGCATGTTCCAGATTCATGGAAGTTTCACTAAAACCATCATACGAGATTCCCTTATTTCCCAAATATTTTTTCACCGCCGCTTCCGGTTTAAATGAGTAGATAGTAAAATGATTTTTCAGACTTTCCCAGTTGGCTACGGTTTCATCGAAATCCAGTTCGGGAAGTCGTCCTTCCACGTTGAAATGGTACTGATGAAACGAAGACAGAAATTCTTTAATCGGCATCTGTAAAAGGATTTTCTGGCGCCCCATAATAATGGCGTCGTCAATGATCTGTTCGAGGTCCTGAATGATATGGGATGTCATAAAGACGGTTTTGTTGTTTTCCCGTACATAATCAATCAGGTAGTCGATAAACAGCATTCGGTACCCTGCGTCCAAACCCATGGAATAATCATCGAGAATCATTAGTTCCGGGTCTTGGGCCATGATCAATCCCAATGCGACTTGTGAACGTTGCCCGCAGGACATATTGGAAATTTTGTGGTCATAGGTGACGCCAAGGCGGTCGAT
>JAFGXZ010000244.1 GCA_016936335.1 Fidelibacterota bacterium | reverse complement strand
TTATGAAATCGTTTTTCAGCCTTAAATGTGTGTTTTTAATTCTGGCATTATTCGTTTTTTCAGCGCTTATCGCTAATGAACCGGATACAACACCGGATCATTCTGAAAAACAGACAGTTGTTCAAATCGGTCCATTGGAAATAGATGCGGTACTGGTAACTGGTGGCACTTTCGAAATGGGCGATAATTTCGACGTCGGTGATAGTGATGAAAAACCAGTCCATGAAGTAAAACTTTCGGATTTCTATATCAGCATTACAGAGGTGACCGTCGCTCAGTATAAAACTTTCTGCCGCAAAACGAACCGGGCAATGCCATTGCAGGAATCGTACAGTAAAGACGATTATCCAATTGTATTTGTAACCTGGTTTGAGGCTCAGGAGTTTTGTGAATGGGTTGGCGGTTGTCTGCCAACGGAAGCCCAATGGGAATATGCGGCCACATCCGGCGGGTTGACTTTAAAATATCCGATCGGTAATGACATTAACAAAAATGGGGCAAATTACAGCGGTACCGGGAAAAAGGATCGCTGGAAAAAACTCTCACCCGTCGCGAAATTTCCTCATAATATCCTTGGAATCTATGATATGGCCGGCAACGTATATGAATGGTGCTATGATTACTATAAAAGCAGTTATTACAATATGCCGGGATATCAGGATCCACGCGGACCGGCCACCAGTATGTTTAAAGTATTGCGGGGAGGTTCCTGGTATCACGACGAGGAAGAAATGCGTTGCTCCAACCGGTTTCGCTATATGCCGGTAGCGCGGGTCAGTTTCGTCGGTTTCAGGGTTGCCTGGAATCCGAAAACTGCAGCCGTAAAACAGCGCACGACCAATTCGAACTAACGATTAAGACATAAATGTCTTTTACCCAGAAATCGCTGAAAACGAACAGCCTGATTTTTACGGTAGGGTTTGCCGCAATTATCGGCCAACTGGTTTTTGTTCGTCTGACTGTCCAGTCTTTCAATGGAAATGAATTGACCATGTGTATTGCGATTGGACACTGGTTACTCTGGACCGGAGTCGGAAGTTTAATCGGGAGTCGGATTGTATCGGATAGATCTATAACAAAGTGTTTATTTGTTTTCATCGTATTATACGCACTACTTTTGATTTTAGCGGCAATTTTACTCGTACTGATCCGTCAAATAATCGGCGTAAATATCAGTGAAATGTTGGGGTTGGGAAGGATTTTTATCTGGACCGGTCTCATTTTTATGTTACCGTCATTTATGAATGGACTGTTCTTCCCATTCCTGGTAAACTGGGTTGCAGAACACCGTATCGGGTATCCGGTTCATAAAGTGTATATAACCGAGACAATTGGGTCGGCAATTGGCGGATTAGTCTTTATTATCCTGATCCTGTTTGGATTAAGTTCCATCAATATTCTTTACCTGATCACCTTTTATCTAATTGTGGTCGCCGGACTGGTTTTTATTGAAAAACCGATTTGCACTTTATCAATAGTTATTATCAGCGGTTTCCTTTACGGCGTTCTGGTAAAATTTGTTGTGCCTGAAATTATGACATTCAAATGGTCGCCATACAGGATTAATGAGATCCTGGAATCACCGCATCAGGCGCTTACGGCACTGTCTTATGATGAAAACGAGATCCTGTTTTCAAATAATGAACCTTTGTGGGGTTTTGGGATTACTGAAAACGCCGAAGAACTGGTGCATTTTGGCATGGTGAATCACTCTTCACCCCATCGGGTTCTGGTGATCGGGCCGGTGTTTCAGGATATTATTGCCCAACTGGAAAAATACTCGTCAGTTGAGACAATCACATCCGTCCAAAACGATAAAGTGCTGGATGGAATGCTGGAAAAATATACCTGTCAAAACGCTGCCGGGACAATTGAAATTCGCCGGATTATTAACGATCCCTTGAAATTCCTCCGGCAATCGACTCCCTGTTATGATGTTGTGATCCTGAATGTTCCATTACCCGTGAATGCGATGTGGAATGTCTATTACACCCGGGAATTCTTTTCACTCCTGAAAAACCATTTGGATGACGAGGCGCTTGTATCCATGCAATTCCCGGGCAGTGAAACGTTTCTGAATGACGATCAGCTTAGTTTCTTGAAGGTAATGGAGAATACTGCGCATTCAATTTTTAATTATATCGCCTGGATTCCCGGTGAAACTGTGCATTTACTGGCATCGGATCAACCAATAAAGATTAATTATGAAGCCATCACGTTTGAATTGAAGTACCGGGAAATTGACAACCGATTTATCCGGGATAGCTATTTGTGTGATCGCCTGTCCCTGATGAAAATTGATTTCTTGAAAAACCGATTGTCCAAATGTTTTACAAAACGCATCAATTCCATTACAAATCCAATCGGGTTTTACTACAATACGGTACTCTGGGACCGTCAAGCCGGTGGTGTGTTGAAAAACATCTATTCCTGGTTCGCAAAGACATCTCCGGTATTCTTTGGTGTGATATTGACCGGATTGTTTTTAATACTATTTGTCCTTTTGTACCGTAGAGAAAGACATGCGGCAATCAGTAAATTGACAATGGCATCGGTTGGTTTTTCGATCATGAGCCTGGAATCGGTTGTGCTTATTATCATGCAAAGTTATGCGGGGGCGCTTTACCTGAGGGTGGCTATCCTGAGTATGGCGTTCATGATTGGTGCGGCTTCCGGGGCAGCCTGGCAACGTCAACACCACAACACGATGAATCACCGACAATTACTGTCAGTGCTGTCCGGGTTGCTGGTGATTGTCCTGATCTACGGGCTGTTGATTGTTCGAGGTTCCGGTTTGTTAGCCTATGCCGGGTTGCATTACCCGGTTTTGTTTATCAGCGGATTCACCGGCGGAGTGATATTTCCGATTCTCAGTCAACGGGTCAGTAAAGTTCACTCAATCAGCGCAGCCAGTGCTTCGGGCGCCATCTATGCCTGGGATATTATCGGTTCCTGTCTGGGAGTCTATGTGACATCAGGGCTGATTATCCCGGTATATGGGCTTTTCCCGGCATTGTGGTTATTGGGAATTATTGTCTGTTTGATTTTGTTTATTCAGATACTGTTCAATAAATAAATTTAAATATTTCACGAAATTAAAAATAATTTACTATTTCAATGTTTTTCTATTGAACAC